>NZ_DASYJG010000042.1:0-61752 GCF_035996765.1 Baekduia sp. | reverse complement strand
CACTGCAAGTGGAATCGTCCTCCCCGACACGGCCAAGGAGAAGCCCCAAAAGGGCAAGGTCGTCGCCGTCGGCGATGGCAAGGTCAACGAGGACACCGGCAAGCGCACACCGCTTGACGTCAAGGAGGGCGACGAGGTCCTCTACAGCAAGTACGGCGGCACCGAGATCAAGGTCGACGGCGAGGACCTGCTGGTCCTCCGCGAGAGCGACGTTCTCGCCAAGGTCGAGTCCTAGAGGAGAACCAGAAACTTATGGCTCACAAGGAACTGAAGTACGACAGCGCTGCGCGCAAGGCCCTCGAGGCCGGCGTCGACGCAGTCGCCAACGCCGTCAAGGTCACGCTCGGCCCGAGGGGCCGCTACGTGGTCCTCGACAAGAAGTTCGGCGCCCCGACCATCACGAACGACGGCGTGACCATCGCTCGTGAGATCGAGGTCGAGGACGTCTTCGAGAACCAGGGTGCTCAGCTCGTGCGCGAGGTCGCCACGGCGACCAACGACGTGGCCGGCGACGGCACCACGACCGCCACGGTGCTCGCCCAGGCGATCGTGCGCACCGGCCTGAAGAACGTTGCGGCCGGCGCCAACCCGCTCGGCCTCAAGCGCGGCATCGAGCTCGCGGTCGACCAGGTCGTCGCGAACATCGCCAAGCAGGCCAAGGAGATCACCGGCAAGGACCAGATCGCCCGCGTGGCGACGATCTCGGCCGGCGACGAGGAGATCGGCGACGTGATCGCCGACGCCATCGAGAAGGTCGGCAAGGACGGCGTGGTTAACGTCGAGGAGGGCCAGACGTTCGGCATGGACCTCGAGTTCACCGAGGGCATGCAGTTCGACAAGGGCTACATCTCGCCCTACATGGTCACCGACCAGGACCGCATGGAGGCGACGCTCGAGGACCCCTACATCCTCATCGCCAACCAGAAGATCGGCTCCGTCCGCGACGTGCTGCCGATCCTGGAGCAGACGATCCAGTCGGGCAAGCCGCTGCTGATCATCGCCGAGGACGTCGAGGGCGAGTCCCTCGCGACCCTGGTCGTGAACAAGCTGCGCGGCACCTTCACCGGCGTGGCCGTGAAGGCTCCGGGCTTCGGCGATCGCCGCAAGCGCATGCTCGAGGACATCGCGATCCTCACGGGCGCCGAGGTCATCACCGAGGAGATGGGCCTCAAGCTGGAGAACACCCAGCTGTCGCAGCTCGGTCGCGCCCGCCGCGTCGTCGTGACGAAGGACAACACGACGATCGTCGACGGCAACGGCGACCTGGACGCCATCAAGGGCCGCATCAACCAGATCAAGGCCGAGGTCGAGAACACCGACTCGGACTTCGATCGGGAGAAGCTCCAGGAGCGCCTCGCCAAGCTGTCGGGCGGCGTCGCCGTCGTGAAGGTCGGCGCGGCCACCGAGACGGAGATGAAGGAGAAGAAGCACCGCGTCGAGGACGCGCTGCAGGCCACGCGCGCCGCGCTGGAAGAGGGCATCGTGCCCGGCGGCGGCGTCGCGCTGCTGCAGGCTTCGGCCGGCGTCAACGCCGACGCGATCGAGGACGAGGACGAGCGCACCGGCGCCCGCATCATCCTCCGCTCGCTGGAGGAGCCGCTCCGTCAGATCGCCGAGAACGCGGGCCTCGAGGGCTCCGTCGTCGTCGCTGACGTGCGCAAGGCCAAGAAGGGCTTCGGCCTGAACGCCGCGACCGGCGAGATCGTCGACCTGGTCGCCGCGGGCGTCATCGACCCCGCCATGGTCACCCGCTCGGCGCTGCAGAACGCAGCCTCGATCGCCAAGAACATCCTGACGACCGAGGCGATCGTCGCCGAGATCCCGGACAAGGATGCAGGCGGCGGCATGCCCGACATGGGCGGCATGGGCGGCATGATGTAGTCCAATCGCTTCTGCGATTGGTTCGCTTCGAGGGGCCCGGCGTGGTTGCGCGCCGGGCCCTTCTGCGTTTGAGGGCGGATGCGATCAATTGCCGCCTGCGGCATCGATCTCGGCGAGTTCAGCGTTGAGCTCAGGCGGCCATGTGTGCTGTCGGCGAGTAGCGAAGGTCTCGACACACGCATCACGGACCTCGCCGAGATCGTCAACCAGCTTGCGGAGCAAGATGAGGTCGATGAGATCACGCTCGCGACCGTTCTCGCGATCAGAGAAGCGCTCGGTTACTGCGTGAAGCTTCTGAGCGATCTGATATCGAACCGGCACACACGGTAGGGACTTGGGGCCTTGTAACCCAACGAAGTCCAGCGGTAGAGCCGGGACCTTCTCGGGCTCAGAAGCACTTCCTTCGGGCGGCGAGATCTCCAATTTGACGCTGCTCCAACTGCGCCCTGCGAAGGACAGCTTGATCCGCGAGGCGAAGAAGACAGTGTCCCTGATCTGCTTGGGCTCCTCGGCCTCAAGAGTGAAGCCGAGGTATCCGTCGCTCAGAGCCTCATCGAGGGCTGTCCACAGCGCTCGATGATCAACACCAACAACTGGTTCGTCATTGGCGTCGCCGTTGCCGTCGGCAGCAGGAGATCCGATTCGGAACATGGCGTCGACGTCGCGGGTCGCGCGCGCCGGGCCGGGGAAGCGCGCTTGCATGGTCACGCCGCCCTTAAACCAAAACGCTGGCGTGCCGTCCTCCAGCAAGGCACGTTCGATCGCGCCGGCGAAGACCATGAACGACACCCAATTGCGAAGCCGGTTCTGTGCCTGACCGGTGGCATTTGCGTGAAGGCTGATCAACTGCTCCAGCCGACTGCGGGTCCTTGGTGTCTTGACCGGCTTGTTTGGCGGCCGGGTCTGGTCGCTCACGTCGATGCTCTCACCCGGCAGGTGCGAACTCAGCCAATAGCGCCTCGACCTGGCCGCTCCTCAGCTTGCCGGTTCGACGACCGCTGTCGACCGCTTGCCGCAGCAGATCAGGACGCAGCTTTGACGCCACGCACTGACGGATCGCCTTTTCCAGGGTCACGATGGGAACGCTCTCGATGCGCGTTACATCGCGCGGATCGAGCGCCTCACGATGCACGACGTAGGCCGGCGGCGGAACTCGGGTCAACCGCGGCGTGCGTGGGATGGTGATGTGGATCTTGGCCGGGTTGACGTCGCTGACGTCATAGAGATCCAACGCCGTCTCGTGTGAGATCACACCGGCACCGTGGTGCCAGAGCGCAGCGGCCATGTACGGGTCCCAGCGCGTCGGCGGAATCGCCCTAATCCGGTAGAGACCAACGGCCGGGTGGTCGGCCTGCCCCCGTGCCTTGAGGTCGCTAAGCCGCCGAATGTCGATCCCCATTTCGCGCGCGTCTCCCGTGGTGACGTAGCCGTACTGCTCTGCAGCAAGCTCAAAGATCTCGTTGTACCGCTTCCCTGGCATGTGCAGATATTACCGCAAAAGACGGAAGAATCTGCATCTAGCGAGCAAGGGGTCACAAGCCGACGAAACGTCAATGTGGACATACCGTGGGTTCTATGCCCTCGCCGGTCACCACCCGACGAGCGACGGTGTCTCGTGACACCTCCGTCGTAGTTCCGAAACGGGGCGATGGTTGCGGGGAGTAGAACTTGGCACGTGATCTTCTACGAGCCCGACGCGCGCGATCGCGAGCTGCTGCCCCACGATCCGTTCAAGGCGCTGGTCGCGCCGCGGCCGATCGGCTGGGTGTCGACGCTGGGCGCCGATGGCGCGGTCAACCTCGCGCCCTACAGCTACTTCAACGCGGTTGGCAACACGCCGCCGATGTTGATGTTCTCGAGCGATGGCATGAAGGACTCCGCCACGTTCGCGCACGAGACGCGCGAGTTCGTGTGGAACTTCCCGACATGGGATTTGCGCGAGGCGATGAACGCGACGTCGGCCGGGCTGACACGCGGCGAGAGCGAGTTCGCGCACGCAGGGTTGGAGCTGGCGCCGTCGCGGATCGTCGCCGTGCCGCGCGTGGCGGCGAGCCCGTGCGCGCTGGAGTGCCGGATGACGCAGACGCTGGAGCTCACCGATGTGGACGGCCGCGGGACCGACCGCCACCTCGTGATCGGCCAGGTCGTCGGGGTTCATCTCGACGAGGCGTTCATCGACGAGCGCGGCCAGGTCGACACCGCGGCGATGGCGCCGATCGCCCGCTGCGGCTACACCGACGAGTACGCCGTGGTGGACTCGCTCTTCCTCATGGCCCGACCCGGGTAGCGTTGGGGCCTATGAGCCACACGATCAAGAACCTCCGCGACGTCGAAGACGTAGCGCCGAAGGCCGGCTTCGACACCGTCCAGGAGGCACGTTTCTGCCGACAGGACCTCGACGCCGAGAAGACCGGCCTCGCGCTGATGCGCGTCAAGCCCAACCAGCGCCAAGGCTTCGCCCACCGCCACAACCAGGCCGAGGAGATCTACGTCGTCGTCGGCGGCTCAGGCCGCATCAAGCTCGACGACGAGATCGCTGACATCGGTGTGATGGACGCGATCCGCATCGCCCCGGACGTGGCGCGCTCGCTGGAGGCCGGCCCCGACGGCCTCGAATACCTCGCCCTCGGCGCGCATCACGAGGGCGATGGGGAGATCTTGAAGGACGAGGGGTTCTGGGGCTGAGGCGCGGGCCGGCGGAGAGCCGGCGGGCCCGGCCAGCGGCCCGGCGTCGCAGTTTCGTGACGGTGCCGGGTACGTTGACCGGGAATGTCCCGGTCAATGTGCCGGACGCGGTGGGTCGCGGCGCTGGTAGCCGCGACCCGAAGGCGCCGAGCTCAGTCCTTGGTGGCCTTGGCGTAGGTGCTGAAGAGGCGGTCCAGTGCCTGGGCGGCGAGGCGGTCGACGGTGATCTCGGCGAGGAGATCGGGGTCGATCGGCTTGTCGATGGGCATGCCGTCGAGGCGGTCGTTGTTGCAGAGCGCGAGGTCGTAGCGGCGGTGGCGCAACTGTTCGACCAAGTCGTCGGTGAGCGGGACCTCGAACGTCTCAGTGTTGGGATCGTCCTTGTCGGGGTCCCATCCGACGGCGGTGATGAGCGCGGTTGCGGCGCAGAAGCGCATCGCGAGCACGTACTGGGCCTCGGGCCCGTAGAGGAGGAAATCCTCAAAGAGCTCGTGGCCGAGGTCCATCATCTTCTTGGTCTCACGCCGAAGAACATCGGCGGTCTCGCGATCGACGACGAGCATGCGGGCGTGGGTACGCTGCGGGGTACTCATGGGAGTGTCTGCTCCTTGGGTCATGCCCCCGGCCGTTGGTAGCGGCGCGGGGGTGCTGTATTTGGATGAAGGCGAAGCCTAGCTGACTGGTCGGACGGGATGCTTGACTGCGCAGAAGTGTTGCGAGGTCGCAATCTCGTCGCAGACCGACAACATCAACAACTCCAGGTGCCGACGTTTGGATGCTCAGCGCGACCGGGATCGTTGCGCGCGATGTGGCCTGTCGGCATCGAGGGGAGTGAGCGGGGTTGGTGGCTCGTCGCGTCGGCTCGTCATCCACTGGGGTCCGGGTGGGCGATGCGGGTGGGAGCCGAGGGACGGCTGACACCTCGACGTTGGATCTCAACGTCTAGGTGCCAGCCGCCTCGCGACGTCGTTCGCAGGTCGTTCGTATGGAAGTGCTCTCTGCGAGCACCTCTGTACGAACGACTTCCGTTCGGAGCCGAATCGTGGCTCGGGGTCGGTTTGGACGTCAGATAGACGTCGAAAACGCCCCGGACCACTCCCGCGCGAGGATCCAGGGCGTTTGACCCCTCATATGCGAGGGGCAGACGACCCGGATCGATGCGGGGCGTCTGGCGATGACCTATTCACCACGAAACGCCCCGCATCTCCCGCGCCCCGGCGCCCGCGGACGACAGGCCAACGCCGAGAGCCACCGACCCCGCTCACTCCCCTCGATGCCAAACAGACCACGCCGCGAACCCCGACCAACGTCCGCACGGAACACCACCAACAACACGCGCAACAACAGCGCTCGGCAATACCAACGCTAGCCCCGCGATCAGCGCCCCACGACGCCAGTCTCGGGCGGTCCGTCACCCGACCCGCGACCAAGCGCCGTGGGTACAACCACGACGCCCGTCCGCTAGTGCGTGTGGCCATGCCCGTGGTCGTCGTGATCGTGCGAGTGACCGTGACCATGATCGTTAGGCTCCCCCGCGATCGACTCGAGCAGCGACATCGCCGCCAGCTGCGCCGGCGTTCCCGCGATCGAGCCATCAGACATCTCCTCGAGCTGCGGCGCGAACGTCACGTGGACGTTGACTTCCTCGCCGCCCGAGTCCTCCAAGACGATCACCGCGCGGCCAGCGCCTTCCGGGACGCCCGTCCCGCTTGACAGCGCCTCGCGTGCTGCGCTCAACACCTCGACCGCCAGCTCGCGCCAGTGGTTGGCGGCCTCGACCTGCTCGTCGGCCGCCATGCCGGCAAGGTGGTGCTGGTTGCGGCCGGCAAGCGCGGCGACTCCGGCCTCCACGGCTCGCGTGCCCAGCAGCGCGTCGGTCTCGATGGTGGCGGGTCCGTCTTCTGCAGCCATACCGGCATGGTCGCAGACGGTCCAGCGGGTCGCTCAGCCGGGCAAGCCCGCGTTCCGGGTCGGTTGGTGTCCCTCAAAGGGACACGGGACGCCCCGGACCGCTGTCGAACGCGCGCCGGTCCACGCTCGGCAGACGCGCTCGCGACGCCGCCCGGTCGGCCTCAGCCCGCGTAGATCTCTCGGGCACCCCGCAAGCGCGTGCGCAGCCGCGTCTGCGCCAGCCCGCTGTCCAGCGGGCAGTGGCGTGGACGGTCGGCAGGCGCGGCCGCGCCCCGCAACATCCCCACGTCCAAGCCCGCCGCCCCGACGACCAGCTGCGCAAGCTCCAAGCGGCTCAGGCCGTCCGCCCCACCGACGTGCAACGGACCACCACCATCCTGCGCCGCCAGCTCCAGCAGCGCCGCCGCGAGATCGTCGACCTGGATCGCGGAGCGGATCTCGTCGGTGAAGAACGTGACCTGCTCCTCTCCGCGCGCTGCGGCCAGCGCCAGCGCCTCGTGCGGCGACGGCGCGTGGCCGGGACCGCCGATGAGCAGCGAGGTCCGGACCATCAGGGCAGCGGGGTTCGCCGCCTCCACCGCGACCTCGGCCGCCGCCTTCGTCGCGCCGTAGGCGGTGACTGGCCGCACGATGTCGCCCTCACGCAGGGCGCGATCGCCGTCGCCGGCGAAGATCGCATCCGACGAGACGTGCACCAGCCGCGCGCCTGCCGTCCGCGCAGCCGCGGCGATGTGCCCGGCGCCGGCGGCGTTGACCGCCATCGCCTCCTCGCCGTGCTGGCGATAGGCGGTGTGGATGATCGCGTCGGGCGCGACCGCATCGACCACACCAACAACCGCGGCCGCGTCGCGCACGTCCAGCGCAACCCAGTCCGGATGCGTCAACGCCGTCCCCACCATCTCCCAGCCCGCCGCCGGCCCGGCGGCGACAACAGCCCTTCCGAGAAAGCCCGGGGCGCCGGTGACGAGGAGTCTGGGCACGCCCGACGGCCGCTCAGGCCGGATCGCCGTGGGCGACGCCGTCGCCCTGGCGTGACGCCGCGCCGAGCGTGAACAGCTCCAGCATGGAGGAGAACAGCTCGTCGGGCACCGCGGCGGGCTCGACGAAGCGCTCGAACGCGACGCCGTTGGCCATGGCGAAGATCATCGTCGCGAGCTGGTCGAACGGGACGCCAGGATCGAAGCCACCCGCCTCGGCGCGCGCGCGCAGCACGACGGCCATCCGCTCGCGCATCTGGGCGTAGCGCCGCTGCAGTTGCACGCGGAAGCCCTCGTCACGCGACGCGTGCAGCGCCGCCTCGAAGAACAGCCGGCCCCACTCCGGGTCGCCCGCCAGGTGGTCGATGAACTCGCGGCCGGCGGCACGCGCCTGGACCTCTGGCGACTCGCCGGTGCTCAGCGCGCGGTCCATCTCGTCAAGGCGATTGGCGAAGCGGACGTCGAGCATCGCGAGAAAGAGCTCCTCCTTGGAGCCGAAGTTCGCGTACACCGCCCCCTTGGTGAAGCCCGCATCAGCGGCGACCTCGTCGACCGACGCCTGCGTCAGCCCGCGGCGCGCGAAGACGCGCCCGGCGGCCTCTAGCAGGCAGGTCCGTGTGTGCTCCTGGCGTTGCTTGCGGGTGAGCCGCTCGGGGGCCGAGGTCATGTGGCGATAATCTCGCCACCGCGACCCGGAACGAGCGTGATGACCCGGCGGCCGACCTTCTCGTTCTCCGGACGCGACGGCTTCAAGCGCACGTTGGCCACGATCGCGCCCAGGACCGCGCGCATCTCGGTCTCGGCGAAGCTCGCGCCCAGGCAGCGGCGCACGCCGCCGCCGAACGGGAGGTAGGTGTAGGGGTTGGCCCGCACGCCGAGCCAGCGCTCCGGCTTGAACGCCGCCGCGTCGGGATAGATGTCCTCGCGCCGATGCATCAGATGGATCGACGGCGCCACGCGGGCGCCGGCCGGCAGGTCATAGCCGGCGATCGTCTGCGGCTCCATGAGCTTGCGGCCCACGAATGGGATCACCGGGCGCAGCCGCAGCGTCTCCTTGATCACGCCGTCGACGTACTCCTCGCCTTCGCCCGCGCGCACCTCATCGGTCAGACGCTCTAGCGCATCCGGATGGCGCACCAGCCGCTCGAGCGCCCACGCCAGCGCGGTCGCCGTCGTCTCGTGGCCGGCGACCAGGAGCGTGACGAGCTCGTCACGCAGCTCGACGTCGTCCATCGGCGAGCCGTCCTCATGACGCGCGAGCAACAACATCGACAACACGTCGTCGCGCGCTTCAAGGTCGTCGCGACGGCGGTGGTCGGCGATCACGGCGGCGATGATCTCGTCCACGGGGTCGAGCACGCGGGCGAAGACGCGGCGCCGGTCGGCGCGCTGAGGTCCGTAGATCAGCAGCTTGCGCATCTCGCGCTGGTCGGCGGTGGACTCCAGGAAGCTGCGCAGGCGGGTGCGCAGCTCGGCCAGGCGCGGGTCGCCCTCGTCCACGCCGAAGACGATCCGCATGATCACCTCGAGCGTCACGCTCTGCATGTGCGGGTGGACCGCAAACGGGACACCGCGCGGCCAGGACGCGACCTCGCGCTCGGCGATCTCGGTCATCAACTCGACGTGCCGGCGCATCTTCTCGCCGTGGAACGGCGGCAGCAGCAGCCGACGCTGGCTCAGGTGCGGCGCGCCATCGAGCAGCAAGACCGACTTGTGCCCCAAGAACGGGAGCAAGATGATGTTCGACGCGCCGGCGTGAAAGATGGCCGGGTCGCCGGTGAAGACCTGCTTGACGTCGGCCGGGTCGGAGAGCACGACGAACGTGTCGCGCGCGATGTGCATGGTGAACGTGTCGCCGTACTTGGCGCGGGCACGCTCGACGAACTGGAACGGCCGGCTGAGCCAGCCGACGGTCTGCACGACCCGCGGCATGCGCGGGCCGGGCGGCAGGGGCGAGCGCCGTGACAGGCGCGGAACGGGTGCGGTGGTGGCGGCCATCAGATACCCGATGGTATTCGGATACCGATCAGAATGTCAAATGCCGCTAGCCGCCGCCGGGGGCGCTCGGTGCGCCTGGCGCCGGCGCGGGCGCAGGCGGCACGAACTCGACAAGCACCTCGACGACGCGATGCCAATCGCGGCGCAGCGTGCGGTAGACGCGCCGGACGGTGTTCGCGCCCACCCCCGCCGGCTCGACGCGCACGAGCTCGATCAGCCCGGCTCGGTGGAGCGCCCGAACTGCGTACACGACCGTGTCCAGAGGCACATCAAGACGGTCGGCCAACTGCGACGGGCTGAGATGCTCATCGGCCAGCGCCACGAGGATGGGCAGGCGGACGGGATGGCGAATTTCCGCCAGCAGCGACCCCAAGCGCTCCGCCCCAGGATGGTCCACGAAGTGGCGACATTAGGGGAGAGAGACAGGAAAACGGGATTACGGCGCCGGAGTGAATTGCGCCATGTTTTGCAGACATGTCGCTTACGGTTTGCACACGAAAGCGTATTCTATTACGGTGCGGTCCATGCGCTGGGACCATCGACCCTCCGCATTCGCCGCCTGACCTTGCGCACGCGGGTCGGCGCGGCGACTCTTCCGCAGGCTTCGGCGCTCTAGGCCTCCTAGGGCGCCGAGGTCGTTAAGACCGATGTCTCGGTATCGGCGCCCCAGGGTCTCCTGGGGCGCCGATGCCGTTGAGCGGTCAGGCTCCTGCCACCGCCGAGACCGGGCGCGGCGCCGGCCCCACGTACTTCGCGGTCGGGCGGATCAGCCGCGCCTCCCGCTTCTGCTCGAGGATGTGCGCCGACCAGCCGGCGACCCGCGCACAGGTGAACATCGAGGTGAAGAGCTCCGGCGGGACCTGCGCCGTGTCGAGCACGACGGCCGACCAGAACTCCACGTTGGTGGCCAGCACACGATCGGGCCGGCGCGCCTTCAGCTCCGCCAGCGCCGCCTGCTCCAGCGCCTCGGCGACCTCAAAGCGCGCCGAGCCGATGTTCCGCGCCGTCCGACGCAGGACACGGGCACGCGGATCCTCGGCGCGGTAGACCCGGTGCCCGAAGCCCATCAGCCGCTCGCCGCGATCCAGCGCATCCTTGACCCACTTGTCGGCGTCGCCGAGTGCGTCGACCTCGTCGAGCATCTTGAGGACGCGCGACGGTGCGCCGCCGTGTAGCGGCCCGCTGAGCGCGCCGATCGCCGCCGACATCGAGGCCGCGACGTCCGCACCCGTGGAGGCCACGACGCGCGCGGTGAACGTCGAGGCGTTCATGCCGTGCTCGGCCGCGGAGATCCAGTAGGCGTCGACGGCCTTCGCATGATCCGGATGGGCCTCGCCGCGCCAGCGGATGAGGAAGCGCTCGGCAAGCGTGGAGCCCTGATCGACGTCGGCCTGCGGCACCCACGGCTTGCCGAGGCCACGCGCGCTCTGCGCCACGAAGCTCAGGGCCATGACCGACGCGCGGGCAAGGTCGTTGCGCGCCTGCTCGTCGGTGATGTCGATCAGCTGCTGCAGACCCCACTCCGGCGCCAGCGCGGCGATCGCCGCCTGGACGTCAACGCGCGGATCGCCCGAGCGGATCGTCAGCGGATGCTGCTCGGCCGGGCTGAGCCCGGGCGCGAAGCTGCCGTCGACGAGCAGGCCCCAGACCTTCTCGTAGGGCACGGTGCCGACGAGATCCTCGATGTCGACGCCGCGGTAGCGCAGCGCGCCACCCTCCTTGTCGGGCTCGGCGATCTCGGTCGCGAACGCGACCACACCCTCCAGCCCCGACTGCACCCCTTCGATCACGTTGGTCACTCTCTCGCTCCTGTTGCCGTGCTGGTTGAAGGACTTGTGAAGATCAGACGCTTTGGCGCTGACGCTGGCGATGGCGCCGGGCCTTGGCCTCGTTGCCGCAGGTGCGCATCGAGCACCAGCGGCGCCGGCCGGCCGGCGAGCGGTCGAAGAAGCGCCCGCTGCAGGTCTCGCTCGCGCAGATCCGGATCCGTGAGCGCTGGTCGGTGCCGAGCATCGTCGCGGCGTCCAGCGCAATCGTGCCCAGCGCGCGGCGCGGCGAGTCCGACGCGGCGCGCTCGGTCAGCAGCGGGACGCCGCCGGGATCAGCGACGAGCTGTGGGCGTACGCCGGCGAAGACGAGCCAGTCGTCGATCAAGGTGATGGCCTCGGTCGGCGCCGCTGCGCCGCCCTCGATCGCGCCGACCAGCAGCGCGTCGATCGCCTCGCGCAGGTCGATGGCCTGCGCCAGCACCTTCTGGGTCACCGGCGCCGATGCCTCCATCACGCCGGCCCGCACCAGCCAGGTGGCAAGGTCCTCCGGGGTCACCAGCGTCTCGACGCCGCGGCGCCAGCGCTCGCGGTGCGTGTTGACGAAGTCGACCGCCGGGCGCCCGCCGGACCAGTACCACCACGGCTCACCCGTGGCCAGCGGGAGGGCCAGCTCCTCGGGGAGATCGCGGTCATGCATAACCCCATGATAACGAGCCATGTGGTTACGGTCCGGCGCGCGGCATGTGCGTCGCGTTAAGGTCCGCTCCATGTCCACCGCTGCCGGCGCCGATCTCCTCTTTCGCCCCGTCCACGAGCTCGCCGCGCTCGTGCGGTCGGGTCAGCTCTCCGCGCGCGAGCTCGTGCAGGCCTCGCTGGATCGCATCGCCGAGCTCAACCCGACGCTCAACGCGTTCGTCGACGTCTTCGCCGACGAGGCACTGGCCGAGGCGGACGGGATCGGCGCCGACGATCCGCGCCCGTTCGCCGGCGTCCCGATCGCCATCAAGAACAACCGCGCGGTCAGCGGCAAGCGCCTCACGTTCGCGTCGGAGTTCATCGGCGACTTCCTGGCGCCCTACGACCACAACGTGGTCGCACGCCTGAAGGCCGCCGGCTTCATCATCGTCGGGACGACGACGCTGCCGGAGTGGGGCATCCTGCCGACGACCGAGACGCGCCGCTTCGGCGCGACGCGCAACCCGTGGGACCAGTCGCGCACGCCCGGCGGGTCGTCGGGCGGATCGGCGGCGGCCGTCGCGTCCGGGATGGTCCCGATCGCCCACGCCAACGACGGCGGCGGCTCGATCCGGATCCCGGCCGCCTGCTGCGGTCTCGTCGGCTTGAAGCCCCAGCGCGGCCGGGTCTCGATGGCGCCCGAGGTCGGACACACCTTCCTGGTCCAGGACGGTGTCCTGACGCGCAGCGTCCGCGAGACCGCCGAGGTGCTCGACATCCTCGCCGGCGTCGAGCTCGGCGACATGACGTGGGCGCCACCGCCGGCCGAGCCGTTTGCGACCTCGGCCGGCCGTACGCCGGGCCGCCTGCGAATCGCGATGTCGACGCTCTCGCCGGTGCTCGACGCGCCGATCGACCCGGTCGCGATCCAGGCCGTCCAGGACGCCGCGGCGCTCCTGGAGTCGCTCGGCCACGAGATCGTCGAGGCCGACCCGCCGTGGGCCCAGCCCGAGCTGTCGGCGGTCTTCACCGCGTCGTTCGGGCCGGCGGTGTCGACGCAGATCCGGCTGGCGGAGATGATCATCGGGCGCGAGGCGACCGCGCAGGACATGGAGCCGCTGAGCTGGGCGCTCTTCTCGCTGTGCAAGAACATCAACTCGGTCGACGCGCTGCTCGCCGAGTTCCAGCTGCACGGCGTCGGCCGCGCGCTGATCCAGTGGGTCGCGCAGTACGACGCGCTGCTGACGCCCGCGCTGGCCGAGGCGCCGGTGACGCTCGGCACGATCGATCCGCTGGACGAAGAAGACCCGATGGGCGCCTTCACGCGCTCGGGCGCCTTCACGCCCTACACCGCGCCGTGCAACATCAGCGGCCAGCCGGCGATCTCGGTGCCGCTCTACCAGCGCGACGACGGCCTGCCGCTCGCGGTCCAGCTCATCGGCCAGCCGGCCGAGGAGGGCGCGCTGCTCGCGCTGGCCGCCCAGCTCGAGGAGGCGCACGGCTGGGCCGAGCGCCGCCCCGACCTGTAGGCCTTCTTACTGGCCTTCGTCCTGGGCGTCGGGCCCGGCGACGGGCTCGCACTGCGGGTCGGCCTGCCCCGGCCCGGTGCCGGCGCGGCAGTCAGGGTCCTGGGTGGCCGTGGCGCCGCCGGCGTTGGTGGTGGTCTTGGTCGTCGACGTGGTCGTGGTACCGGTCGCGCCGTTGTCGTCGGGCGCCGCGTGGCCGCCGGGGTTGGCCGGGGTGGTGGAGGCCGAGCCGCCCGGGACCGTCGAGGAGGTCGTCTGGGCGCCACCCGAAGGGGTGGTGGAGGTCACGGTCGGCGCCGTGCCGCCGGGCGCGCTTGACGTCGCGGGCGCCGTCGTGGTCGTGTCGGTGATCGCCGGGGTCGTGGTCTCGCCAGCGGGCACCGTCGCCTCGACGCTGTTGGGCACCGTGGCCTCGCTGACGGGGTCCGAGCCGCCGCCGCAACCGACGGCCAAGCCGCCGGCGGTGCCGAGGGCGAGCACCGCGAGGAGAGCGCCGACCCGCGCCTTGGGGGAGGAAGGAAGGGACAACATCACCCTTACCGATAGCAGTTAGAGACCCAGAACCCTGCCCATGGGCTCCGGATCGACGCCGAGCAGGCGGGCGTCGGCGGTGCCGTTCGGGGTCACCATCGAGACCTCCATCAGCTCGGCCTCGTCCCAGGTGGCCGGGGCCTTGGACTTCAGGATCGCCTCGGTGGCGCGCAGGGCGCGGGAGACGATCGGGGTCGGCACGTGGATCAGGCGGCGCGGACGGCCGGCGGCGCGCAACAGCAGCGTGGTGATCTGGGTGTAGTCGAGCGTCTCGGGGCCGGCGAGCTCGTAGCGGACCTGTGGCGACTGCTCGTCGAGCAGCCCCGTCACGCAGCGGGCGACATCCTCGGCCCAAATCGGCTGATAGCGCGCACGGCCCGAGCCGCTGACCGGCACGACCGGCGCCAGCGCCAGCCGGCTCAGCAGCGTCATGAAGACGTCGCCGGGGGCGTAGACGATCGACGGCGCGACGACGACGTGCTCGAGGTCGGAGGCCAGAACGGCCTGCTCGGCCAGCGCCTTGGCGCGCAGAAAGCGCGTGCGGTCGTGCGCGCTGGCGCTCAAGGCGGAGAAGAAGACGAAGCGCCGGACGCCGGCGGCCTCGGCGGCCTGGACCATCCGCCATGTTGCGATTCCGTTGAGCTCCTCGATCGAGGCGCGCGGCTGATCGCGGATCGCGGCGGCGAGGTGGACGACGGTCGTCACGCCGCGCAGCGCGTTGCGAAACGACGGCGGGTCGGCGAGGTCGCCGAGCGCGATCTGCACGCGGACGCGCTCTGGCCCGAGGCGCCGCGGGTCGCGCACGAGGCAGCGGACGGGAACCTGCGCGGCCGTCAGGCGACGCAGCACCGCGGAGCCGACGAGGCCGGTGGCACCGGTGAGCAGCAGCATGCGGCCCGGAGACTACGGACCTGGCCGTCTCAGCCGTGCAGCGCCAGGACCGCGCAGACCGCGATGGCGACCAGGTCGGCCGCCAGCCAGGCCGTGCGGGTCAGAGACCCAGCGCCGTTGGCGCTCGACCTCGATCGTCTTGATGATGGATGGCGTCGACATGGAATCGGGACCGTCATCCTCAGCCACGCCCAGTGTGCGCAGAATCGACAGGGTTCAACCGTCACGTGCCGAAGTGCATGGCTTCTGTCCCCTAGACGCGTCGGAAGCTGCAGTTCAGGTGCCACAATCACCCCAGAGGCGGGCTTTGGCACAATGCCGCGTCCAACCCGTTTGAACCCGCACGAGGATCCCCTTTATGGCGTACGTCATCACCGAGCCCTGCATCGGCACCAAGGACAACTCCTGCGTCGAGGTCTGCCCGGTCGACTGCATTCACCCGACGCCGGACGAGCCCGACTACGACTCGGTCGAGATGCTCTACATCGACCCTGAAGAGTGCATCGACTGCGACGCCTGCGTCGAGGCGTGCCCGGTCGACGCCTGCTTCGCCGAGGACCAGGTCCCGGAGGAGTGGAACAAGTTCGTGCAGATCAACGCGGACTACTTCAAGAAGGTCTAGCCCGCAGCCCCGGTATCAGCCCGCCATCGGCAGGCTGATACCTGAGGGCTTGGCCGCCGGGATGACGTCGATGGTCGGTGCCGGAGCGGCAGCGAGGATCGGCAGCTCGACCGGCATCAGCGCCTGCAGGCCACGGGCGGCCTGACGGATCGCCTGCGACGCCGGATCGTCGGGGTCGGTGCCGACCAGCGGCGAGCCGGCATCGGCCTGCTCACGCAGCGGCATCGTCAGCGGGACCTTGCCCAGCAGTGGCACGTCGAGCTCGTCGGCCAGCTCCTGGCCGCCGCCCTCGCCGAAGATCGGGAAGCGCTCGCCGCTGGGCGTGGTGAAGACCGACATGTTCTCCACGACGCCGGCGACCTCCAGCGAGACCTTGTGGGCCATCTCGGCGGCGCGCCGCGCGACCTTCTGCGCGGTCGGCTGCGGCGTGGTGACGAGCAGGAACTTCGCGTCGGGCAGCAGCTGGGCCAGCGTCATCGAGACATCGCCGGTGCCCGGCGGCAGGTCGACCAGCAGGAAGTCGAGCTCGCCCCAGTCGACGTCCTCCAGGAACTGCGTGAGCGCCTTGTGGAGCATCGGGCCGCGCCAGACCACAGCGCTGTCCTCCTGCACGAAGAAGCCGATCGACATGATCTTCACGCCGTGGGACTCCAGCGGGAGGATCTTGCGCTCGGGCGAGACCGGCGGGCGGTCGCCGCCGAGACCGAACATGCGCGGGATCGAGTAGCCCCAGACGTCGGCGTCGAGGATGCCGACCTTCTTGCCGTCGGCGGCCAGCGCGGCGGCGAGGTTGGCCGTCAGCGTCGACTTGCCCACGCCGCCCTTGCCGGAGCCGATGCAGATGACGTTCTGGACTTGGGCGAGCGCGCCGGTGGGGAGCGCGCCGGCGCGGCCGAGCTTCTTCTGCAGCGCGCCCTTCTCGCTGTCTGAGAGGACGTCGAAGGCGACGCTGACCTTCGTTGCGCCCGCCTCCTGAGCGGCCTTGACGACGGCGGTCTGGAAGTGGTTGCGGATCGGGCAGCCGGCGGTCGTCAGCGAGATGGTGATCGCGACGGCGCCGTCGTCGGCGATGTCGATCGACCGGACCATGCCGAGCTCGACGATGTTCTCGCGCAGCTCGGGGTCGATGACGGCGGTCAGCGACTGGAGGATCTCGTCGCGGGAGGGGAGGGCCATGTGCACCATTGTCGCAAACCGGGTCGGGTCGTTAACGCACGACGGGCCGCACAAGGGCGGCCCGCGGTGGGAGGAGGTCCTGCAGGGGTCAGAGGACGCAGCGGGTGCTACGCGACGGAGGCGATGCGCTCCTGGACCGTCGTCGCAGCCTTCTGGCCGGCGGTGAGGCCGGTCTGCACCAGGTTCTCGACCCGGGCGGTGACGAACTCGGTCTGGAAGGTGACCGGCTTGATCTGCTTGGTGACGTCGGTGCGCAGCGACTTGACCTGCTTGGTGACGTCGGTGCGGGTCTTCTTGGCCTCGCGCTCGAAGCGCTTGACCTCGGTGGAGCCGCGACGCTCAAAGCGCTTGAGCTCAGCCTCGAGGCGGCGGCGACGGAGCTGCAGCTCCTTCTCGACCTTGTCGCGCGAGCTCAGCGAGGTGCGCAGGGAGTCGACGACCTCGGTCACGGCGTCACGGGCGACGAGGGCGGCGCCGACCTGCACGAGCGCGGCGCGCTCGGCGTACTCTTGCACGCGATCGGCGCGGGTCTTGGCGGCGGCAGCGCGAGCGTCGGCGGCCTTCTTGGCGCTGGCGGCGCGCGTCTCAGCAGCCTTCTTGGCGGCGGTGCTGGTGGTCTTGCGCGCCGTGGCGGCGGAGTTGGCGGAGCGCGTGGCGGCGGCCTTCTTGGCGGTCGTCGAGCGCTTCGTGGCGGCGGTCTTGCGGGCGGTGCTGGCGTTCGTGGCCATCTGTGTGGGGCTCCTCGGTCTAAGGAAGTTAGATCTAAGTCGGTGTTCGCCCTTCAGGCTAGCAGCGAACACACGTTTGTAAACCCGACCGTCGACAGGGTTACAGTTCGAACACCGGTTCGTGACAATCTCGGCCGCGAACACGAGATCCGTCACGTTCTCATTGAGCGCAGATGAAGGGTCTGACCCCTGGTGTGCCGGGCCTGTGCCGTTCGTGGATCAGGCGGCGGCCGGCGCGGTGCGGGCCAGCCAGACCAACGGCGCGGCGAGCTCGGCCGAGGTCGGTGCCAGCTCGGGCGCCGCCCAGGCGTCGCGCAAGCCATCCTCGCCACGGGCGGCGACGACCGTGTCGCAGAAGACGCGGCCCTGGGCGTACTGCTTGAGCTTGAGGTCGAAGCCGAGCAGGCGGTCGAGGATCCGCAGCAGCGGCGCGCGGCCCTCGCGGCGGCGGTCCATGGCGGCGCGCAGGCCGTCGACATCACGCAGGACCTCGCCGCCGGCGCGGTCCATCGCCCATTCGGCATGGCCCTCGACGAGGCCCATCGTCCCCTGAACGCGGTCGAGCACCGCCTTGCGCTCGGCGCCCATCACCACGCCGACCAGCCCGCCCTCGCGGACCGACTCGGCCAGCGCCTTGAGATCGTCCATGCCGAGGTTGAGCAGCGCGCGCGGGTCGACCTTGACGTCCATCGCGCCGAGCAGCTCGGTGAGCGCGCCGCCCAGGCGCGGACGCAGCCACTCCACCGCGCCGAACTGCACCGCGTGGGTGACCTCGTGCAGCGTCACCCAGGTGACCAACTCACCGCGGTCGGCGCCGAGCTCGCGCGCGGCGCGATCGAGGTTGGGGCCGACGAGCAGCAAGCGCGGCGGCGACTGCGGGTCGGTGAGGTTCAGCTCGTACTGGCCGAGGACGCGGCGGGCGAAGAGGCCGAGCAGCGCGCCGATCTCGGCGGCGACCACCGCGCCGCCGGCGTTCTGCAGCGCGCCGAGCGGTCCGGATGCATTGGCGCCGGCGCCGCCGGTCGCCTCCTCCAGCACGGGCCCCAGCGTGGAGCGCATCGTCGCGAGGTTCGCGTCGATCCAGGCGCCGCGGTCGACCCATTCGGCCGGCGGCAGCTCCGCGGTCGGCACGAGGCCGGTCGCCGCGACGATCTGCTCGCGGGCGGCCGCGGCGGTCTCGGGCAGGCCGGCAGGCGGCACGGAGGGCATAGCCTCGCCTGCCGCGCTGCGGGCGATCCGGGCCGCCAGTTCCCAATCAACTTGCATATGCGTCTATACCGCCGGCAGCGCGAGCAGCGCCTGCAGGGTCTCGGGCGAGCGCGCCGCCACGACGGGATAGCGCGGCACGAGGTCCAGCGGCGCGGCCAGCGGCCCGCCCTCGGCGCCGGCGAAGGCGACCTCACCGCCGGACTCGCGAACGATCAGCTGCGCCGCGGCGGCGTCGACCGCGCGGCAGCGGGCCAGCGACGCCATGGCATCGACGCGCGTGGCGGCGACCTGGCACATCGAGACGGCGATCGAGCCCATCGCGCGGATCCGGCGCGTCGCGGCGACGAGGTCGTCGGAGGCGAGCGCCAGCCAGCGCGGGTCGGCGGACTCGACCGCGAGCAGCTCCAGGCGGCCGTCGGGGGTGCGCCGCTCCGGCGGCGGGTGGTCGAGCGCGCGATCATTGAGGAACGCTCCCTGGCCGAGGGTCGCACGCCACTCCTCGCCCGGCCCGAGGTCGTAGACGAAGCCGAAGACGACGTCGGCCATCGTGGTCCCCGTCGCGACCGCGACCGACAGCGCGTGGTGCGGCAGCCCGCGCTTGGCGTTCAGCGAGCCATCGATCGGATCGACGACCACCAGCACCTCGTCGGAGCCGAAGTCGACGGTCCCACGCTCCTCGGAGACGACGGTGAAGCGCGCGCCCTCGTCGTGGAGCCGCGCCAGCGCGGAGAAGACGTGCTCCTCGGCCTCGGCGTCGATGACGAGCGTCTTGTCACCGCCCTCGCCGGTCACGCCGGTCTCGATCACGCGCTCCCTGCTGGTCGGATGCTCGCGCAGCACGGCACGCAGCCCTTGCGCCGCCGTACGACACGCGCCCAGCCAGTCATGGTCGAGGGCGGGATGCGACGTCATCAGGGCCATATCCTAGGGTCGTGCCCGCTTCGCCCGGTGCCATCACGCCGGAGGACCGTCCCATCGCCTCGCGCGAACGCGCTGCCAACCATCGCGGCGGGCCGCTGCTTGTCCTGGGCCGCGCGGGGAGCGGCCGGACGCAGTTGCTGGTCGATCGGTTCGCCGCGCTCGTGGCCGGCGGGACCGCGCCGGAGGAGATCCTGCTGCTCACGCGCACCGCGGCCGCCGCCGAGGCGCTGCGCGCTCGCGTGGAGGACGCGCTCGGCGACCGGCCGTTCGAGGAGCTGCCGGTCCTGCCGATCCACGGCATGTGCGCGCGGCTGCTGCGCGACGAGGCGCTGGAGGCCGGCATCGATCCGTTCGCGGTGACCGCCTCACCGGCCGACCGTCTGGCGCTGCTGCTGGATCGCGTCGATGAGCTGCGGCTGCGTCGCCATGATCTGCGCGGCCGGCCGGCGTCGGTCCTGGGCGCAGTCATCACGCGGATCGATGGCCTGAAGGAGGCCGGGATCCGGCCGCGGCGCTTCAGCGAGTGGGCGGCGTCGTTGCCCGAGGATGAGGAGCGTGGTGAGCGCGAGCGCGAGTTCGCGGGGCTTTTCGAGGCCCACGACCGGCTGTTGCTCGAGCAGGGGCTGCTGGACTTCGGTGAGCTGGTGCTGCGCACGCAAGAGCTGCTCGAGCAACGTCCGCATGTGCGCGCGCGTGTCGCGGGCCGCTGGCGCCATGTGCTGGTGGATGACCTGGAGGACGCGACGCCGGCGCAGGTGCGCGTCATCCGGCTGCTGGCCGCCGACCATGGCGATCTGGTCGCCACCGCCGACGACGACCAGGCGATCGACGAGCCGCGCGGCGCGGCGGGCCGGCTGCGCGCGCTGCTGGAGGCGCGGATCGGCGGGCGCACCGTCGAGGTCGTCCGGCTGGAGCGCAGCCTGCGCTGCCCGGAGCGCGTGGTGGTCGCCGCCGAGGCGGTCGTGGCGCCGATCGCCGGCCGGCTGGCGACCGACCCCGCGAGCACCGGCCAGGCCGCGGGCTCCGGCGCCGATGGCGACGTCCGGCTGTGGCGCTGCGCGAGCGAGCGAGCGCAGGCCCAGGGCGTGGCGGCCGCGGTCGAGCGGCTGGTGCGCGAGGGCGTCGCGCCGGGGCGCATCGGCGTGCTGGTGCGGTCGGTGCGCTCCGAGGGCCAGGAGCTGGCGGTCGCGCTGGAGGAGCGTGCGCTGCCGTTCCGGCTGGCGGGCGCCGCGGCGTTCTTCGGCCAGGCCGAGGTACGCGACGTGCTTGCGTGGCTGCGGCTCTTGGTGAACCCTGCTGACGCGGGCGCCGTGGTGCGTGCACTGGCACGGCCGCCGATCGAGCTGCACTCGGTCGATCTGGCCCGCTGCATCCAGATCGCCAAGCGCCGCAAGCTCGACATGGTCACCGGGCTGGTCGCGGCGACCGAGTCGCCCCAGTTGCCGCCGGAGGCGCGCGAGCGCGTCCTGGCGTTCCTCAAGCTCCATCGCGACGCCGCGGCCGTGCTGGACACGACGCGGCCGGATCTCTTCGTGCATCGGTTGATCGAGCGCCTGGGCCTGCGGCGCGCGCAGGTCTTCGCCGCGCAGGCCGATGTCGTCGAGCGGCTGGTGTCGCTGGCGCACGTCGGCGAGCTGGCCGCGTCCTACGTGCGGCGTGCGCCGCAGGCGACACCGCGCGAGTTCGCGCGCTGGTTTGCGGCGGTGGCCGAGGCGGGCGGGATCGGCGACCCCGAGGACGAGGACGGCACGCCGCCGCGCGACGACGCGGTCGCCGTGCTGCCGATGCACGCGGCCAAGGGGCTGGAGTTCGACCACGTCTTCGTCTGCGGGCTGCAGTCGTCGCGGATGCCCGGGGCGCGGCGGGTCTTGGTGGAGCCGATCCCGGCGGAGTTGTTGGAGGAGTCGAACGGCGCTTCGGATTCCCGCGAGGAGCACGTCGCAGAGATGCGGCGCGTGCTGCACGTCGGGATGACCCGTGCGCGCGTTGGGTTGGTGTTGGCCTACGCGGCGCACTCCGAGCGGGGCGCGCCGCAGCATCCGTCACCGTTTGCCGAAGAGGCGCGCGAGGCGCTGGGCGCCGAGTGGGAAGATCTTGAGGAGCAGCTCTTCGGACCGGACGAGGCGCTGCACGCCGCGATCGGCCAGCTGCGCGATGAACTGCTGAGCGATGTTCAGCAGATTGGGGCGCGACTGGGCGAGCTGCGGCTGGACACCGACCTCGACGTCGCCCACGGGGTGACGCGGTACCTGGAGCTGCTGAAGCTCGCCGCGCTGCACGCGCGGCCGGAAGGTCAAGATGTCGAAGATGCCCTGCCGGGCATCAACGCGGCGATCCTGCACGCGGCAACGGGCCAGCAGCGCGAGATCCTGCAGACGTCGTCGTTGGACGATGTCTTGCTGGACGGCGAGCGGGACGCGGGCGTGCGGGCCAAGGCGACCGCAGCACGCCACGAGCCGTCGCTGGCGCCGTTCCTGCCACGCCGCGGCGAGGGCCTGGCGCTGTCGGCCTCCGACATCGAGACCTACCGGGCCTGCCCGTTGAAGTACAAGTTCGCGCGCGTCTTCCGGGTGCCGCAGGAGCCGACGATCAACCAGCGCTTCGGGATCGTCGTCCACCAGGTGCTGGAGCGCTACCACCAATCCGGCGGCCAGTCGATCGACGAGTTGTTGGGGCTGTTGGAGGCCGGCTGGCGGCGCAGCGGCTTCGGACCGACCGACGAGGAGCGCCAGCTGCACGTCAAGGCCGAGAACGCGTTGAAGAAGTACCACGAGCGCTTCCAGGCCGACGACGCCGAGCCGATGTGGTTCGAGAAGTCCTTCAACTTCAAGATCGGCGCACACACGCTGCGCGGGCGCGTCGATCGCGTCGACCGGATGGCCGACGGGCGCTACGAGCTGATCGACTACAAGACCGGCCGCCCGAAGGCGCCGGCGCAGCTGCGCGACGACGTGCAGCTGGCGCTCTACGCGGTTGCCGCGACACAGGCCTGGAACCTCGACTCGTCGGTCCAGTCCTACTTGTACGTCTTGGACGACGAGAAGGTCCCGCTGCCCGACGACGCCAACGACGCCGAGTGGATCGCCGAGACCGTCCGCGAGGTCGCCGACGGCATCCTCGGCCAGGGCTTCGAGCCGACACCGTCCTACGCGGCCTGCTCGATCTGCGACTACCGCATCGCCTGCCCGGCGGCGGAGCACTGATCGGCGAGAGACGATGCTCGTCGCTTTGTGCGGTTATTTACCGCACAAAGCGTCGAGCGTTGCGATCTTGCTGTTGGCCTAGCCCAAGAGCAAGATGAGCAGGGCGAAGGCGAAGAGGACCAGCGCGCCAACGGCGATCCAGGGGCCGGGGCCGCGAGGGGTGGTGGTGTGTGGCGGGGTGCTCTGCGGCGGGACGGGCGCGATCGCCGCGGGCTCGGTGACCGCCGTGCGTGGGCGGCCGCGCTCCTCGGCGAGCTCCGCCCTGAGCACGTTGGTCCCCGACTCGGCGGCCCGCGCGGCCTTCTCGGCTCCCTGAGCGCGCGCCTCGGCGTCGGTGGCGCGCTGCTCAGCGGCGTCGGCGCGCGCTGTCACCTCGGTGAGGACCTGCTCATGGGCGGCGAGCGCCTCATCGCGCGCTGAGACAATCTGTTCGGCAGCTGTCCGGCGAGCCTCGGCGAGCTCCACCTCCAGCACGGTGATGCGGTCGGCGGACTCGGCGAGCGCGCTGTCGCGGGCCGCGAGGACGGCGGCGCCGAGCTCGGCGGAAGTCGCGTCGGCCTCGGCGCGGGCATGTCCGGTCTCGGCCTCGGCGGCCTCCAGCGCGCGGCGGAGGCTGTTGGCCTCGCGTGCGAGCGCGGTCAGGCGGTCGGTGGTGTCGGACTCGTCGGGCGGCGGGAGCTCGAGCAGCGTGCCGCGGAGGCCAAGGGCGAAGCTGGCGCCGGTCAGCGCCTCGGCCGGGATCGCATAGGCGCCGCGCCAGTAGGCGTCGCGCAGCTCCGCGCGGACCGGCGCGAGCTCCAGGCGTGGGCGATCGTCGGCGGCCTCGACCACGAGCACCGGCCGGCGGATGAAGCGTCCGTTCTGGGCGCTGGCCGCAAAGCGTCCCTCAAGCTCTATGACGACCAGCGCGCCGGCAGCCGGCGCCGCCGTGAACGCCAGCAACTCGAACGGCGCACGTTTGCGCGCCTCAGACGTCACGGGCGCTCCGCATCCTCCTCGTCGGGCAAGCCCGACAGCGGCTGCGTCCGCTCGAGGTCGGCGGCGTCGGGGCGCCCGGGCGCGGGCGTGTCGGCGTCCTCCTCCTCGGCGCCGCGGCGGCCGAGCCCGGCGAAGAGACTCGGCACCTCGCGCTCGGTCACCGGACCCTCCGCGTCGGCATCGAGATCGGCGGCCTCGGCGTCCTCACGGTCACGATCCCCACGGCGGTCAACCGCCGCCACCCGCCGGCGCACCTCGCGTTCGCGAAACTGCACGGTCACCGAGATCGCGGCCAGCGACAGTGCGGAGCCGGCGGCCATCAGGAACGCGCCGGCGAGCGCGATCCAGGCGCCGGCTGCCGGGTCGGCCTCACCGGCCGCAGGCGGGTTGTTGACCAGTTGGACGAAGACGATGAACACGGCCGCACCCGGCACGGCCGCCGCAGACCACGGCGGTGCGACGTCGGGCCGAACCGCAGCGACCATCCCGACAACCGACAGCGCAGCGAGCACGAGATCGAGCGCCTCGAACACCTGCCAGCCCGTGACGCCGGTTCCGCCGAGCTTGTACCAATCGGTAAACAGGGAGATCAGGAGCAGCGCAGAGCCGGCAAAGAGCACGGCGCGGCCAAGGTCGATGCGACGAGGCATGACCGACGTCTGCCCGGCGACCGGCCCGCCTAAGCGCCCGCGCCGATGGCGCGGTGGAGGTCATCGACCAAGTCCTCGGGGGCCTCGACACCACAGCTGAGGCGCACGAGGTCGGCAGGAACGGCGGCCGCTGAGCCTTCGACGGACTGGTGGGTCATCGCCTGCGGGACCTCGATCAGCGACTCGACGCCGCCGAGCGACTCGGCCAGCGTGAAGAGCTGCGTGCGCTGCGCGATGCCGATCGCGTCCGGATGCCGGAAGCTCACCATCCCGCTGAAGCCCGGCCAGCGGACGTCCGATACGCCGGGCGCGGAGCGCAGGAAGCCGGCGACCGCTTCGGCGCTGGCCGCGTGAGCCGCCATCCGCAGATGCAAGGTGCGCAGGCCGCGATGGACGAGGAAGCAGTCGAAAGGACCGGGCACGGCGCCGACCGAGTTCTGGATGAACCGCACCTGCTCGTGCACCGCCGGGTCGCGGACGACGACGGCGCCGCCGACCGTGTCGGAGTGGCCGCCGAGGTACTTGGTGACCGAGTGCACGGCGGCGTCGGCGCCGAGCTCCAGCGGGCGCTGGTTGACCGGCGTGGCGAAGGTGTTGTCGACGGCGACGAACGCCTTGGCACCGACACGTGCGATCGCGGCTCGGAGGTCCACGACGTTCAACAAGGGGTTGGTCGGCGTCTCGATCCACACCAACTTGGTCTTGTCCGTCACCGCCTCCGCAAGGGCCGCCACGTCCGTCTGGTCGACCAACGTGTAGGTGATGCCGAAGCGCGCCAGCACCTTGTCGACCAAACGGAAGGTCCCGCCGTAGAGGTCGGACGGCAGCACCAGGTGATCGCCGGCCGAGCAGACCGCGGTGATCAGCGCGTGCGTCGCGGCCATGCCTGAGGAGAACGACGACGCCAGCCCGCCCTCCAGCTCCCCCAGCGCGGCCTCCAAGGCCGAGCGCGTCGGGTTGGCGCTGCGCGCGTAGTCGTACTCCTCCACGAACTCGCCGACCGCGGGCTGCGCGAACGTCGAGGTCTGGTGGATCGCCGGGATGACCGACCGATAGGTCGGGTCCGGCTCGAGGCCGGCGTGGACGGCGCGGGTGGCGAACTTCATCGTGCCAGCGATTCGAGCAGGTCCGCGCGCGTCACGATGCCCGCAGGACGTCCGTCGGCCATGACGAGCAGCGCCTGGCGCTCACCGACGAGCAGCTCGACGGCCTCCCGCACCGGGTCCTCAGCCGAGACCGCGTGCAACGGTGGCTCCATCACCGCGACAATCTC
This sequence comes from Baekduia sp., assembly GCF_035996765.1. Taxonomy (NCBI): domain Bacteria; kingdom Bacillati; phylum Actinomycetota; class Thermoleophilia; order Solirubrobacterales; family Baekduiaceae; genus Baekduia; species Baekduia sp. Next base: position 36,148 of record NZ_DASYJG010000042.1, on the reverse strand, counting down.
AGCACCGAGCAGCGCGGGCTCGTCAACCGCGCGCGCCAGCAGGCCACGCTCGCCGACCGACCCGACGACGACGCCCGGGTCCTTCGCGCTGACGACCGGCAGCTGTGAGACGCCGTGCTCGTGCAGCAGCGCCACCGCGTCGCGCACCTTCTGGTGGGTCTGGACCGTGACCAGCGATGGCAGCTCGGAGGCGCCGTCGGCCTTGCGGCGCAAGACGTCGCCGACCGCCAGGTCACCCACGCGCTCCAGGAAGCCGTACTGGGTCATCCACGCGTCGTTGAAGATCTTCGACAGGTAACTGCGTCCGCCGTCGGGCAGCACGACGACGATCAGCGCGTTGGGGTCGTCGATCTCCCGTGCCGCCTCCAGCGCCGCCCACAGCGCGGTGCCGCACGAGCCGCCGGCGAGGATGCCCTCCTCCATCGCCAGCCGGCGCGTGGTCAAGAACGAGTCCTTGTCGGTCACGGCGATCCAGCGGTCCACGATCGAGCGGTCAAAGGTCTCCGGCCAGAAGTCCTCGCCGACGCCCTCGACCAAGTACCCCTTGATCTCATCGTCGGACGGCGCGCTGTAGATCGACCCCACCGGGTCGGCGCCGATGATCTGGATCTCTGGGTTGCGCTCCTTCAGGTAGCGCCCGATACCGGTGACGGTGCCGCCCGTCCCCACACCGGCGACCAAGTGCGTGATCTTGCCCTCGGTCTGCTCCCAGATCTCGGGCCCGGTGGTGTCGTAGTGGGCCTGCGGGTTGGCGGGGTTGAAGTACTGGTTGGGCTTGAAGGCGCCCGGGATCTCGGCGGCCAAACGGTCGGAGACCGAGTAATAGGACTCGGGCGAGTCGGGCTCGACGTTGGTCGGGCAGACCACGACCTCGGCGCCGTAGGCGCGCAGGAGGTCGATCTTCTCCTTGGACATCTTGTCCGGCATGACCGCGATCACGTGGTAGCCCTTCAGCCGCGCAGCCATGGCCAGGCCGGTGCCGGTGTTGCCCGACGTCGGCTCGACGAGCGTGCCGCCTGGGCGCAGGAGACCGTCGCGCTCAGCGGCCTCGATCATCCCGACCGCCGCGCGGTCCTTGATCGACCCGCCGGGGTTGAGCGCCTCGACCTTGGCGACCAGCTGCGGCGTGAGCCCCGCGCCTAAGCGCGAGAGGCGCACCAGCGGCGTGTCGCCGATCGCGTCGAGGATCGAGTCGCGGATCGCAGGGAGAGTCCGAACGGCGTGCTCCATAGCGTTCAGTGAAGCACCTGTCCGGCCGCGCCGGAAACGCAGCGCGTGACGCTACGCGCGCAGCGACGCCAGCGACGCGCGCTGGCGCCCCTGCGCGTCGAAGTTCTCCGGCGCCAGCCACGCGGCGAAGCCCGCGGCGACCGTCGGCCACTCGCCGTCGAGGATCGAGAACCACGCGGTGTCGCGGTTGCGCCCCTTGATGACCATGTGCTGGCGGAACACGCCCTCGGCGAGGAAGCCGAAGCGCACCGCGGCGGCCTTGGACCGCGCGTTGGCGTTGTTGCACTTCCACTCGAGCCGGCGATGACCCAGCACCTCGAAGGCGTGGCGCGCGAGCAGGAAGATCGCCTCGGTGGCCTGCGGCGTGCTCTGCAGCGGGCCGCCGAACCAGACGTGGCCGATCTCGATCACGCCGTGGGCAGGCTCGACGCGCAGGAAGCTCACGACACCGGCCGCGTGTGGGTGGGCGGGATCGGTCACATCGACGACGGCGTAGAAGTACGGGTCGGTCGACGCCGCCTGGGACTCCAGGTGCCGCGCAAAGCCGTCGCGATCGTCGGCGAACGGCCCGTAGGGCAGGTAGTGCCAGAGCCGCGGGTCGGAGCCCTCGCCCTGGGCGGCCGCGTAGAGCCCGTCACCGTGGCGGACGGCGTCGAGCCGTTCGAGCACCACGCGCACACCCACGATCGGGGTCGTATCCGGCACGCGCGCCGGCGGCGTGAAGCCGTGAAGGTCGTCGCTCACGTCCGTGCCGAGGCTGGTCGTCGCCGTCTACAGCCCCGCGACGTCAGGCCCCTCGGGCCCGCGCTGACGCAGGAAGCGCTGGAACTCCCGCGCGATGACATCGCCCGAGGGCAGGTCGGTCGGGTCGGCCTCGGCCTCCTCCTCGGCGGCAGTCTTCTCCAGCCGCTCGACGAAGGCCTGGACGTCAGGGTCGCTCTGCACCGCCAGCGACACCTGGCGCTCGTAGTCAGCTGACGCCAGTTCGAGCTCCTCGGCATCGACGGTCACGCCGACCAGCGACTCCAGCTTGCGCACCAGCGCGAGCGCCGCCTTCGGGTTCGGCGCGGCCGCGACGTAGTGCGGGACGCTGGCCCACAGCGAGGCGGTCGGAATGCCCGCCTCCTGGCAGGCGGCGTGCAGGACGCCGACGATCCCCGTCGGGCCCTCGTAGCTGGTGGGCGCCAGCTCGAGCCCGGTGATCAGCGTCTGGTCGCTCGACAGCCCCGTGATCCCCACCGGCCGGCTGTGCGGCACGTCGGCCAGTAAAGCGCCGAGCGAGACCACCATCTGCGTCCCGAGCGCCTCGGCGAGATCGACGACCAGCTGCGTGAACGTGCGCCAGCGAAAGCTCGGCTCCGGACCCGAGAGCAAGATGAGGTCGCGCGGAGCGCGCGGGACCCGCGCCTCGTAGATCTCGACCGACGGCCACTCGAGCTCGCGCGTGTCGCCGTCGACCAGCGTGACCCGCGGCCGCGTGGCCTGGAAGTCGAAGAACTCCTCGGGATCGATCTGCGCAAAGCGCGTGGCGCCGAGCGACGCGCCGAAGAAGCGCAGCGCTGCGGAGGCAGCGTCGCCGGCGTCGTTCCAGCCGGTGAACGCGCAGACCAGCGCCGGGGCTCGGAGGCCATCCGGCCGGCTCTCCCAGATGAGCGGCTGCATCAGCAGGACGGTAGCGTCATCCGCAGCGCCGCCCATCATGGATCCCATCGCCGCACTCCCCGACACCCCCGCACCGTCGGCGCCCTCGGCGCCGACGATCGCCACGCTGCGGGCCGGCGACGAGGTGCAGGGCGTCTACGCCTGCACCCGCAAGGAGCGCCTGATGTCGCGTGCGGGGACGCCCTATCTCGCGGTCGAGCTGCGCGACCGGACCGCCGCGATCCCGGCGCGGGTCTTCCGCGACGCCGACGTCGCCGCGGCGCGCTTCGAGCGCGGCGACCTCGTCCGGATCAGCGGCCGGGTCGAGCGCTTCCGCGAGGAGTTGCAACTCGATCTGCGCGCGATCGCCCGCGCCGCCGAGGGCGAGGCCGACCCCGCCGCATTCCTGCCCGTCGCCTACCGCGATCTCGACGAGCTCGACGGCTTCCTCGAGCACCTCGTGGGCGAGGTCCACGACCCCGGCTACAAGGGCCTGCTCGACCTCTTGCTCGGTGATGGCGCGCTGCGCGCCGCCTGGCGCCGCGCGCCGTGCACCCGCGGCGGCCACCACAGCTACCTCGGCGGCCTGCTGGAGCACACCGTCGCGGTCGGGACGCTCGCGCTCGAAGCGGGCCAGCTGCATCCGCGGCTGAACACGGACCTGCTGATGACCGCCGCGCTCGTGCACGACCTCGGCAAGACGCAGGAGTTCACGTACGGCGCCGAGATCGGCATCAGCGAGCCGGGGCGGCTGCTCGGCCACGTCGAGCTGGGGTTGCGGCTGCTGGACGAGCGCACCGCGCGGATCGGTGCGATGGACGCCGACCGGCGCCTCGCGCTCGGCCATTGCGTTCTGACCCACCACGGGCCGGAAGCGGCGCCGACGCGACGTTTCGGGTCACCGGAAGCGCTCGCGCTTTACCGCCTCAACGCGCTCGACGCCAGCGTGAAGGGCGCGCTCGAGCACGGGTTGGGTCTCGACGGCTAACCGTTCGGGGAGACCTGCCGGCCCACGGTTGCCCTGAGCAGCGCAAACCGATAAGTACCTCCGATGGCAAAGCGCTTTCCTGGGCCAACGCTCGTCGGCGGCCGCCCGCTGCGCAGCGCGCTGCACCTCTGCGCGGCGACGCTCGCGATCACCGCCACCGTTGCGGGCCCGGCGCGGGCGATCCGCCTGGACGCCTACGGCACGGGGGTCGAGGACACCGAGCAGGTCGTCATCGACGACCATGGCAATGCCTACGTGTCGGGAGCGGGGACCAAGATCGGCATCGTCTCGCCCTCCGGCGAGTCGCTCGGGCCGATGACCAACACGTTCGCCGAACACTGGCGCTATCCGGGCCTCTTCGCCGTCGGCAAAGACGGCGCCGTCTGGATGGCGTGCCCTTATGGCCTGTGCCGGATGCAGATGAACGAGCCGTCGACCTTCTGGCCGATCACAATCTCCGGACGGCCGGTCACCGGATCCGACGGCAACCTCTGGTGGATCTCCGCAGACGCGATCAGCCGGCTCGACCTCAAGAGCATGGTCATCACCCCCTTCCCCCTGCCCGCAGACGTCTCGTCGTCGCCCTACCAGCAGCTGTCGCCGGGGCCCGACGGCGCGCTCTGGTTCACGGGCGGCGACCACCTGCTCGGCCGTATCGGCATGGACGGCGTGATCTCCACCGTCGCCGTGCCGCCCACGGTGACGCTGCCTGCGGGGATCACCGTGGGGCACGACGGGGTCGTGTGGGTCATCGCCGACGACGCGGCGACCCGGCTCGACCTGACCGGCCGCGTGCTCGGGAGCGCGCCGCTCGACCCCGCTCCCGGCTGGAGCGGACCGTTCTCCCCGGCGGTTGGCCGCGACGGCAACGCCTGGGTCACCGGAAATCAACGCCTCATGCGGATCACGCCATCCGGTCAGATCAGCGAGTTCAACAGTGACGTCGACTTCAACAAATACCTGCTCGGGGCGGTGTCGGGCGCCGACGGCTCCGTGTGGTTCACCGACCTCGTCGACGGCATGGCCTGGCACGTCACCTTCGACCTGCCCGGCGCGCAGACGGGCGTCGCCGGCGACATCCACGCCGAGCGGGCCGAGCTCCAGGCCGTCGTCGACCCCAACGTCTCGCGCACGGCCGTGCACTTCGAGTACGGCACGACGGCCGGCTACGGGCAATCCACCTCGGCGCAGGACGTCGGCGACGGTGACTCGGCGCTCTTCACCTCCGCTGCGGTGAGCGACCTGCATCCGTCCACCACCTATCACTACCGCCTCGTGGCCACGAGCCTCGTGGGCACCACGGTGGGCGCCGATCAGACCTTCACCACCGACGCCGCCGCGCGGCCACCCCAGCCACCGGTCGTCGCACAATCCGAGCCCGACCAGGACGGAGATGGCTACCCCGACGCGATCGATTGCGATGCCGCCGGCAGCAGCATCCATCCCGGCGCCCGCGACATCCCAGACGACCGCGTCGACGAGGATTGCGACGGCTCCGACGCCGCCTGGCCGCGGCTGACGCCGCACGTCGACGCGCGGTGGAACGTCCGGCGCGGCGCGGTCGTCTTCAGCCGCCTGGCGCTGGATGCTCTGCCCGCGGGGGCGCGGCTGCGCTTGACCTGCCGCGGCCCCGGCTGTCGCGTCTCCAACTGGAGCGTCACCGGCCGCAAGGCCACGGGCGCTCCCAGCCTGCTCAAGCGCCTGCGCGGCTCGCGTCTCCGCCACGGCGCCGTCCTCGAGATCCGTGTTACCCAAGCCGGGCACATGGGTCGGGCGATCCGCTGGACCATCGGGCCGCCGCCGCGCCGGACGATCCTCTGCCTCCCACCGGGCACGGCGAAGACCGTGACCTGCTGAGGCGCCGCTCAGTCCACCGCGCGCCGCTCGAAGCCGCGAACACCGATCGCGCCGAAGACCAGGGTCCAGCCGACGAGCCCCAGCGCGATCCAGCCGTTGCCGAGGTGCGGCGCGTCGGTGACGGCCGCGCGCAGCCCCTCCGACACGTAGGTCAAGGGGTTGATGAGCGTGATCACCTGAAACCAGCGCAGGCTGTCGAGTGCCGCCCACGGGTAGAAGGTCGCGCCCGTGAAGAGCAGCGGCGTCAGCACGACCGCGAAGACCACGTTGATCTGCCGCGCCTCGACCGCGGTGCCGAGCACCAGCCCGACGGCGGCGCCCGCCAGCGAGCCGCACAGCATCACCGCCACGAAGCCGAACCAGCTGATGTCGCCGAACTGCACGCCGCCGGGCAGGATGATCGCGGCCAGCGGCAGGATGATCAGCGCGCCGATGATCCCGCGCACCGCCGCGACGACGACCTTCTGGATGCCGACGAGCGCCGCGGGCAGCGGCGCGAGCAGGCGGTCCTCGATCTCCTTGGTGAAGGAGAACTCGATGACGAGCGGCAGCGACGTGTTCTGCAACGCGGTCAGGAAGAGCGTGAGCGCGATGACGCCGGGCAGCAACTGGGAGCCGTAGCCGTGGCCCGCCGCGCCGATCTCGGGCAGCACGCGGCCGAAGATGAACAGGTAGAAGAGCGGCTGCAACAGCGTCTGGGCGAGAAAGCCGCCGAGCTGGCGGCGGAAGGACACCCAGAAGTCGCGTTCGCAGAGCGCGAGGAATGCGCGGGCCTGCGCTCCGCGGGTCGTGGTGGCCGCGGGCCGCGGCGGCGCGGCCTCGGTCTCGGTCGACGTGCTCATCGCAAGTCCCTCCCGGTCATGTGGACGAACACGTCCTCCAGCGTCCCCTCGATGCGGCGCAGATCCAGGACCCGCGCGCCCGCAGCCTCGGCCGCGCCGATCGCCGCGCCCGGCGCGATCTCGCCGTAGGCGCGCAGCTTCCACGTTCCCTCACCGGCCGCCTCGGACTCGACCTCACCACCAAGCGTGCGCAGCGCGTCGACCGGATCGGCGTCGGCGGCGAGCGTGAGCTCCAGCCCCTCGGCGCCGGGCAGCAGCTTGCGCAGCCCGCGCGGCGTATCGGAGGCAATCACCTTGCCATGGTCGACGATCGCGATGCGATCGCAGAGTCGGTCGGCCTCGGCCATGTCGTGGGTCGTGAGCAGCAGCGTCACGCCACGGGCCTTCAAGGCCTCCATCTGATCCCAGAGGAAGAGCCGCGACTGCGGGTCCAGTCCCGTCGTCGGCTCGTCAAGAAACAGCACGCGCGGGTCGTGCATCAGCGCGCGGGCGATGATCAGCCGCTGGGCCATCCCGCCCGAGTAGTTGTCGACGCGGTCGTCGCCGCGACCCTCGAGGCCGAAGCGCTCCAGCATCTCCCGCGCGCGGCGGTTGCGCTCGCGGCGCCCGAAGCCGAAGTACGCGGCGTGGAAGGTCAGGTTCTCCAACGCATTCAGCGAGCGATCGAGGTTGGGCCGCTGCGGCACGACCGCGATCCGCAGCTTGGCTGCGACGGGATCGGCCACAACGTCGATCCCGTCGACGACGACCCGGCCGCTCGTCGGCCGCACCCGCGTGGTCATCGTGCCGATGGTGGTGGTCTTGCCCGCGCCGTTGGGCCCGAGCAACCCGAAGACCTCGCCCTCGGCCACCTCGAAGCTCACACCGGCGACCGCCTCCTGCTTGGCCTGGGCGTAGCGCTTGTGCAGGTCGGCGACCTCGATCATCGGCACGGCGGTGCAGGATGTCAGATCAAGAAGAAGGTTCCGCCAGCGCGCGGCGCACCATCTGACCGGCGACGTAGAGCATCAACAACGCGAAGAGCACCTCGACCGTCCGCTCGGGGATCGCGTTGACGATCGCCACGCCGGCGACCGCGCCCGGGACCGCCAAGAGGCCGAGGACGATCGCATCGCGCAGCCGCAGGTTGCCGTAGCGCTGCTGGCGGGCCGCGCCCACGAAGGCCACCGGGATGATCGCCAGCAGCGACGTCGCCTCGGCGTCGACCTGCGCGAGCCCGAGGAACAGGACCAACGCGGGCACGAACAGGATCCCGCCGCCGACGCCGAGCATCCCCGCGACGACGCCCGCCAGGAACCCGACGATCAGCGCGCCCTCGGTCATGGGATCAGGAGGGATATCGCGGTGGCCACGAGCAGCGCCGCGAACAGCAGCGAGACCACACGCGGGTCGACGCGCTGCTGCAGCGATGTCCCGACGAGGACGCCGCCGACCGCGGGCACGCCAACCAGCACGCCGTCGCCGACGTGGAGGTTGCCGTAGGCGCCTTGGGCCAGCATCGCCGCGGCGGCGATCAGCACGATCGCGCCCAGCGACGTCCCGGTCGCCTCGCGCGTCCCGTAGCCCAGCCAGAGCACGAGCAGCGGCACGATCACCGTTCCCCCGCCAACCCCGAAGAGGCCGCTGAAGAGCCCGGCGCCGGTGCCGATGACGGCGAGGCGCAAGGTCCGTTGCGCGCCGCCGGCCGGCGGTGGGTCAGGGCGCGGCATGCTGCGATGATAAGTGCGTGACCCCCGCCGCGACCCTCGACGACGTCCTTGCGCCGTTGCTGGCCGATCCGACGCGTGCCGCGGTCCTGCTGGACATCGACGGAACGCTGGCGCCGATCGTCCGCCACGCCGACGATGCTCATGTCCCCGAGCCCACGCGGCTGCCGCTGATCGCCATCGCCAAGCGCTACGGCCTGGTCGCCTGCATCAGCGGACGGCGGGCGACGACCGCGCGCCGGATCGTCTCGCTGGGCTCGATCACCTACGTCGGCAACCACGGCGCCGAGATCCTGCGCGGCGGCCAGACGGTCGCCGAGGTCGAGCCGCAGATCGCGGAGTGGTCGCGTCGCGTGCGGAGCTTCGGCGAGAGCGAGTTGCGCGGCGAGGAGCTCCACCGCCTGCGCGTTCGCGGTGAGGACAAGGATGTGATCTTCGGCTTTCACTGGCGCGGTGCGCCGGACGAGGAGGCGGCCGAGGAGGCGGTGCGCGAGGTTGCTGCACGTGCCGAGGCCGCCGGCTTCGTGACCCACTGGGGCCGCAAGATCCTCGAGGTGCGTCCGGCCGTCGAGCTCAACAAGGGGCTGGGCGTGGCGCATCTGCTGAGCGAGGTCGACGTCGACGTCGCGCTGTACGCCGGCGACGACCGCACCGACCTCGACGCCTTCGACGCGCTGCGCGCCGCGGTCGCGCAGGGCACGCTGCGGGAAGCGATCTGCATCGGCGTCGCCTCCGACGAGACCCCGCCCGAGCTCGAGGAGTCCGCCGACCTGCTCGTCAACGGGCCGCTCGGCGTGCGCACGGTGCTCGAGACGCTGGCGAGCTCCGCGTAGTCGATGCGCTTCGTGGACTTCCTGCGGTCGACCGTGCTGCTCAGCGCCGGCGCCGCCACCACCCTCGGCGTGCTGACGCTCGTCGCCGCCACGCGCGACCAAGATGATCAAGTCGCGCTGTATGCCACCGGCTGGTGGGTCGTGGCGACGCTGATCGGCACCTGGGTCGGACGGCGCAACGCGATCAACCCGCCGATCGCACGTCTGCTGGCCGACGCCAAGGCGGCGACGATGATGCCCGACGTCCGGCCCGGCGCCACGATGATCAACCGGCTGTGGCCGATGCTGCTCGCCGTCATCGTGGCCGGCGCGCTGACGTTCCTGGGCCCGCAGATCCCGGGGATCGCGGCCGGCTTCACGATCATCTGGGCGCTGGCGTGGCGCCGCCAGGAGTCGGCCGTCTCGGCGATCGAGGAGCGCGACGGCGTGACGTTCTTCATCGAGAAGACCTCGCCGCTGCGGCCGATCCAGCTGATGCGGCTGCCGGGCTTCCGGCGCGAGCGCCCGACGATCAACGGCGTCGGGCCGCCGGCGTAGCCCCTGAACGCCTTGTACTTCAGGCGGCGCGGTAGCCCGCGGCCTTCAGCCTGGCAAGGTGCCGGCCGAAGGCCTGCTCGCGACGGCGGACCGTCGCCGACGCAGCGGCGTAGGCCGTCTTGTCCTCCCGGCCAGCCGCGGTGGCAAGTGCCGTATAGGCGCGCGCGATGCCCGCCAGGTCAGCGTGCAGCGCGTCGCGCAGGGCGACATCGGCGGGCCCGGGCGCGGTCGCGGCGAGCGCCTTGGCGGCACGCGTGTAGCCGGCTGCCGCAGCCGTCGCGGCCTGCGCCTGGCGTTGCGGACCGCCGGCGGCGGCGAGCCGTCGACGGGCGGCGTGTCGATCGACGTTGAGACGGCCCATCGCCCGGCCGAGCGCCTGCGCGTAGACCGGGTCTGCGCCGAGCGACATCGAGCGCCCCCGGCGCAACGCGATCGTCCCCGCGACACGCGCACACGCATCGGCCTGAGACGCCGCACCGCCGCAGGCGATCGTCAGGACGCCCTCCGTCGTCGGAGCGGCGAGGACGGTGACCGGACCGTCGACGCCGCGCAGACGAACGTCGCGATAGCGGTAGGCGGGCAGCGCGCCGATCCGCACGCGCTCGGGCGCCGGGAGCGCCCCGACCACCTCACCGGTCGCAGCCACGGCGAGCAGCCCCGGAGTCACCGGCGGCTTGGTGATGCCGGCGTCGAAGGTCGCGCCTGCGTCGGCGGTCGCGAGGCTGATCGGCTCGGTCAGCCGCAGCGCCTCGCCGACGGCGCTCTCGGCGCTCTCGCTCCAGGTCGCCGGGAACCGCACGCGCGCCGCGCCGTTCGATGCCGAGCGGGTGAGCGGGGACGCAGCGGCTGCAGGATGCTGGGCGCCGGAGCGGCCGAACGCCAGCCCCGCCCCGAGGACGGCGACGACCACGACCCCGGCCAGCGACCTGGTCGCGAGCCCGCGGACCGACGGCGCATGGACGGCCGGGGCGGGGACGGTGACCGGCGTCTGACCAGCACTGGCGCCGTCGGCGTTCACCGGCAGGTGGTCGGGAACGCTGAAGGAAGGATCGCTCTCCGGCGGGATCAGCCGACTGCCCGGCGTCATGGTCGGCGGGAACTCCTCGTCGAGCTGCGGCAACACCGGCGCGCTTCCGCCTCCTGCCCCGACGAGCCCGGGGTCCTCGTCTGCCGAAGGAGCGCGCCGCTGCCGCGACCCGCCGCTCTGAGCAGCCAACGCTGCGTAGGCCTGCTCCATCAGCGAGCCGGCGGTCGTGGGCCGCTGCGCCGGGTCCTTGTCCATCGCGCGCGCGATGACGTCGTCGAGGTCACGCGGCAGGTCGTCGCGGACGTCGCTGACCCGCGGGGGCGCACCGCTGACGTGGGCAAACAGGACGGCGGCCTCGGAGTCACGCGGGAACGGCACCCTTCCTGTGAGCGTCTCGTACAGGATCGCACCCAAGGCATAGATGTCGCTCGCCGACGTGGCTGGCGCCCCGCTAATCTGCTCGGGCGAGATGTAGTCGATGGTCCCGACGATCTGCCCGGTACGCGTATAGCCACCGGAGTTCGCCAGCGCCTTGGTCAGTCCGAAGTCCGCGAGGTACGCGTGATCACCCGGCCCGACGAGCACGTTCTGCGGCTTGACATCGCGATGGGTCAGCCCCGCCGCATGGGCGCCGTCCAGCGCCCCGGCGACCTGGGTGAGCAGCCGGATCGCCCGCTGCGCGTCGAGCTCTCCGGAGAGCGCCATGCGCTTGAGCGTCGGCCCGCGCACCAACTGCATGGCGATGAACAGATGACCGTCGACCTCCCCCGCCTCGTGCACGGTGACGATGTGCGGGTGGTTGATCCCGCCCTGGATCCGACCCTCCTGGCGAAAGCGCGCCTTGAAGGCGTCGTCGACGCTGAGCTCCTCGCCGAGGATCTTCAATGCGATGGTCCGGAGCAGCGAGAGCTGGGTCGCCTCGTAGACCGACCCCATCCCGCCGCGTCCGAGAACGCCCTCGATGCGGTAGCCCGCGATCTCGGTTCCGGGAGCGAGCATCCGCTAGCCGCCCAGGGAGTTGCCGCCGCTGGACACGTCGCCGCCGCCCGAGGGCGTGGTCTTCTTCGCCGTGGCCTTCTTGGGCGTCGTCGCCTTGGTCGAGCCCGAGGAGGTCCCGCTCGTCGCCGGCGCCAAGGAGGTGTCGGAAGGGACGCCGGTCACCGTGGTCGACGGGGTCTGCACCGTGTCTGCGGTCGACGCACTCGGCGTGCGCGCACGATGGCGGACGCGCAGGGCCGGGAGCCTGGCGACCTTGCCCAGCACAGGAACCGCGGCGGTCCTCGACACCGCCGGCAGCGTCTCGAGCGTCGCGCCAGCGCCTGCCTCGGCGGCCTGCGGGCGGCTGACGCGGCCGACGGCAAACGCCCCGGCGAAGATCGCAAGGACGCCGAGCAGCAACACCAGGACGAGGCGGGGTGATGACACTGGACTGCATTGGACCATCTCCGGGTGCGCCAGGCAAGCTTGTCACTAGACGATCAGCGAGGACCGTCACTATTTTCCTTGCGCTCACGGACTCCGATCGGTAGGTACCTCAACGCGATGATGATCGGATCCCATGCCCGGCGCCGAGGGCCGCTTCTAGCTGCTCGCGTAGCGCTCTCAGTGGCGGCACTCTTCTTGCTCATCGTTAGCCCCTGCAGTGCGATCATCATCACGGAGTTTCCGACCGCCGTCACCGAGACCGGCGGCATGGCGCTGAGCAGCGACGGCAACATCTGGATCGCCACGGCCACAGGCCTCACGCGGATGAACAAGAGCGGGACGATCACCGGGACGTTCTCTACAGCGACGCCGAGCCACCTGACGGCAGGGCCAGACGGCGCACTCTGGTTCGCCCAGCCCTCGTCGGTCGATCCGACCAAGAGCTCGCTCACGCGACTCCTGCCCTCCGGGCTTCGAACGGAGTACCCGATCGCGACCGGCCCGGCGACGATCGGCGGCATCAGCGCCGGAGCCGATGGGAGCCTCTGGTTCAGCCAGGGCTCTTCCTCACCCACCTCGTTCGAGCCTGTCCGCATGACGCTGCCTGACGGAGCCATCCAGCCGTGGGGAGGCACGACGCAGTCCGGGGCGCTCGCGCTCGGCTCCGACGGCAACATCTGGTTCTCCGACGGGCCGGGGCAGCTCCTTCGGACCGCCGCCGACGGCAACGTGGTCGTGCTGCCGCTGACCGGCTCGGCGCAAGCGCTGGCGTTCGCGCCCGGAAACCCCACCGGCTTCTACCTCTCGACGATGCCGTCCGGGAGCAAGGCGATCGGACGCATCGTCCTCGACGGCGCCGGCGCCGGCGCCGGCGCCGGCGGCGCCACCACAGCGGCCTTCACCGAGGGCATCTCCCTGGGCACGACGCTCGACAACATCGCCGTCGGCGCCGACGGCAACGGCTGGTTCACCGAGACCTCCGGCGGACGGATCGGACGCATCACCACGAGTGGTCGCATCAACGAGTACTTCACCGGCATCCCGTTGCACGGAACCCCATCGGCGATCATCCGCGGACCAGACAAGACGCTGTGGTTCTCCGACCCCTACAACAATCGCGTCGGCAAGATCACGCTGGACCCCCCGCAGGCGCTGACGGGCGAGACCAGCGCGATCACGACGACGGGCGCGACGCTGTCGGCCGCCGTGCTGCCACACGGTGCGGTGACCAGCGTTCACTTCGAGTACGGGACCACGACCGGCTACGACAGATCGACCAGCACCCAGGAGGTGGGCGACGGCGACACCGGCACGCTGGTGACCGAGGCGATCACTGGCCTGACGCCCGGCACCACCTATCACTACCGCGTCGTCGCGACCAACCCGGTTGACACAGCCAGCGGCATCGACCGGACGTTCGCCGCCCCGCTGCCCCTGGTCCAGCCGCCGGTCGACCCACCTCCGGCCCCGGCGCCAGACGGCGATGGCGACGGCTACCCCGACCCCATCGACTGCGGCCCCGGTGACGCGAAGATCCATCCCGGCGCGATCGAGATCCCCGGGAACAAGATCGACGAAGACTGCTCCAACGGCGCAGCGGATTACGAGCGTTTCTTCCCCCGCACGGACGTGAGCTTCGACAACCACGGCCACCGTTTCTCGATCTTCACCAAGATGACGATCAGCGACGTCCCGGCCGACGCGCGGTTCCAGTTGACGTGCACCGGCCGTGGATGCCGGTTCTCGACCTGGACGGGCGCTGCCGGCAAGGCGGTCAAGCGCCTCAACCTGCTTGCGCACCTCAAGCGCTCCCACCTCGCACGAGGGTCGACCGTCGAACTACACATGATGCGCCCCGGCCAGATCGCCACCGTCGTGCGCTGGACCGTCGGGCCGCCGCCGCGGCCGGCGATGAGCTGCCTGTTTCCGGGGACCAAGAAGACGCGACGGTGCCCGAGATGAGGGCACGATCGCTGGTCGCGGGGTCGGTGCTGGCGGTACTCCTCTGCGCCGCCATGGCCGGTCAGGCTGGCGCATTCAACGTGACGAGCTTCACCGGGATGTCGGAAAGCGGCTCCATCACCGCCGACCACGCCGGCAACGTTTACGTCTTAGCCGACGCTGGCGGCCTGCTGAGCTTCACGCCCAGCGGAGCACGCGCCTACGTCCCCTACGAGGGCTCACCAGAGGACGACCCCAACCAGGCACGCGATGTCATCTGGGGCCCGGACGACGCCCTGTGGTTTCGCTGCTCTCGGACGTGGGTCTGCCACATCCGGCCTGACGGCCAGACGATCGGCTTCCTGCGCCTGACGGCAGGTCCCATGGTCGCCGGACCCGACGGCAACGTCTGGTTTCCCGATTCGACGACCAACAGCATCGCGCGCGTCACACCGACCGGCGCGATCAGCCGCTTCGAGCTCCCCGGTGAGAGCCGCAACGCCGGCCGTCTTACAGTCGGAGCCGACGGGAACCTGTGGTTTCCCGAGCCGGGCGTCAACGCGGTCGGCCGGATCACCCCGGCCGGGATCGTCAAGGAGTTCCCGCTCCCGGCGGGCGTGAGCCTGCCGAGCACGAACTTCACCGGCTCGGTCACCGCCGGGCCGGATGGCAACCTCTGGATCATCCTGACTGGGGGCATCGGTCGCATGGACATAGCCGGCCAGCTCACGGGTCAGTACCACGGCGTGGCCGAGACGCCCTTTGCCATCGCCCCGGGCCCGGACGGCAACGTCTGGTTCACCGAACAGCTCGCAAACCGCTACGGGCGCATCACCCCGTCCGGCCGCATCACCGAGTACGACCGAAGCCTCTACTCGGCCAGCCTCCCCTCGGCCCTCGTCACCGCCGCCGACGGAGCGGTGTGGACGTTCGCGTGGAACGACACCAACGTGTGGCGCATCGACACAGACCGCCCTGAGGCCACCACCGGCGCCGCGACGAGCATCGAGACTGACCGTGCCTGGCTCACGGGCCTCGTCAGCCCGCGCGGCGGCCCGACCACCACAACCTTCCAGTACGGACCGACCACGGCCTATGGCTCCGAGACCTCAACCCAGGATGCCGGCGACGGCGACGACGGCGTCCTGGCCACGGCGACCGTCGCCGACCTACGTGCTGCGACGACCTACCACTACCGCCTGGTCGCCCACAACGGCATGCGCACCATCTACGGCGCTGACAAGACGCTAACTACCGCAGCGCCGCCGCCGGAGCCGCCTCCCATCGTCGAGAGCCCGATCGACACCGACCACGACGACTACGCCGACGCCATCGACTGCAACGACCACGACGCCACCGTCCACCCGGGCGCCACCGATCGACCCGGCGACCGCATCGACCAAGACTGCTCCGGCAGCCCCGCCACCTACACCCGCTTCTCACCGTCCACCGAGGCCGGCTGGAGCACCAACCAGCGTTGGACGCAGTTCACGAAGCTGACGATCGGCGCGACCCCCGCCGAGGCCACCGTCACCCTCACGTGCCGGGGCAAGGGCTGCAGGTTTCGGCGCGCCGTCCGCCATCTCAAGGCTGCCACCATGCACACCAACCTGCTCAGTCGGCTCAAGCACGCCCGCCTGCGCCACGGCGCCGTCCTCGAACTGCGCCTCGCGCACCCCGGCGAGATCACCACCATCATCCGCTGGACCATCGGCCCGCCGCCCAAGCGGACCACCGGCTGCCTCGCCCCGGGCGCCCGGAAAACCACGCCGTGCGCGTGAACGGCACGCGATCTCTTAGAAGATCGAGGCGATGCCGGCGATCGCCGGCGCGAAGATGAGGGCCGGCAGGAAGTTCCCCACCTTGACGTCCTGGATGTCCAGGAGCTTGAGCGCGAGGCCGATGATCAGGATCCCGCCGGCGCTGGTCATCGACAGCAGCGCGTCGCTGCCGTCGGTGAGGATGTTGTCGAACAACCCTGCGCCGAGCGTGAGCCCGCCCTGGTAGAGCAGGACGGTGATCGCCGACAGGCCGACGCCCCAACCGAGGCTGGCGGCCAGCGCGACCGAGGCGAAGCCGTCGAGCAAGGCCTTGGTGTAGAGCGTGTCGGGGTTGCCGGTCAGGCCGTCCTGGATCGAGCCAACGACCGCGAGCGCGCCGACGCAGAAGACGAGGCTGGCCGTGAAGAACCCCTCGCTGACGGTCGAGGTGCCGTCGCCACTGGAGAGCGCCTGCTGCGCGCGGTCGCCGACGGCCGAGAGGCGGTCCTCGATGTGCAGCGCCTCGCCGGCCAGACCGCCGAGCAGCACGCCGCCGAGGACGAAGAGCGCGTTGGTGTCGCGCCAGGCCAGCGCGTTGTCGATGCCGATGACCAGCACGACGAGCCCGAGGCCGTGCAGGATCCGGGTCTGCAGGCCCTTGGTGAGGCGGCCACCGACCAGCTCGCCGACGAGGGTGCCGAGCAAGATGGCGCCGACGTTGACGAAGGTTCCGGTCACGCGATCGGGACAATGGCAGGAGATGCCCTCTCTCGACGTCCTGATCGTCGGCCTCGGCGCGACGCACGGGCTGCATGCCGCCGAGGACGAGCTGGCCGGCGCGCTGCTGCGCGCGGGCGCCGACGTGATGCTCACGCGCGCCGTGGCACCGCGCGACGTCCGGACGCTGGCGCTGACCGATCTGGGCTGGGCGCGGGCGGCACGCCGGGCGGCAGTGGAGGCGCTGGCCGCCCACGAGCCGCGCGCGATCATCTACTCGACCACAACCGCGGCGCTGCTGTGGCCGACGCCGGGCGCGATCCGCTTCGACGCGCCGGCCGCGGCGAACCGGCCGGGGCGCCACGGGATCTGGCAGCGGCCGGTGGAGGCGCGGCGGCTGCGGCAGTCCCCGCTGCTGATCCCCCAGGATCCGGGCGCGCTGGTCGAGGCGGGGTCGCCGACGGTGCCGTCGCTGGTCGTGCCGATCCCGGTGGAGCCGTCGGCGGCGAGCACGACCGCCGTGCGCGATATCGCCGCCGTGACCTATGCGACCAACCCCTACAAGAAGGGGCTGGACCGGGTGCTCGCCGCTTGGGACGCGGTGCGCGCGCCCGGCGAGGAGCTCGTCGTCGCCGGCCTGCGCGGGCCCGACCGTGAGGGCCTGCGCTACACGGGGACGCTCGAGCACGAGGCGTTCCGGGCGCTGCTGCGGCAGACCAAGGTGTACGTGACGGCACCGCGACGCGAGGACTACGGGATCGCGCAGCTGGAGGCGCTGGCCGACGGCGCCCGCGTGGTGACGACACCGTCGCCCGGCCCGTACGCGGCGCTGCCGCTACTGCGCCGCGACGACCTCGGCTGGGTGGCCGAGCCGGACACCGCCGCGCTCGGGGGCGCCTTGCGGGCCGCGCTCGACGATCCGACCGACGACGCGATCTACGCCGAGCGCGCGCTGGACGCCATCGCGCCCTTCCGCCGCACCGCGGTCGACGCCATCGTGGCCGGCGACCTCCTCCCGCGCCTCCTCACTCCCTAACGCCTAACGGGGTCAGACCCTTCATCTGCGCTCAACAATCGGTTCGCTGCCAGGAGCAGGCGTTTCGTCGTCGCGGGGTCAGACCCCTTCATGGGGGCTCAATGTGGCGGACGCGTTAGGCTCGCGTCAATGAGCTCACCAGTGGTCCTGATCACCGGCGCGACGCGGGGCATCGGCGCGGCGGCGGCGGTCGAATTGGCGCGGCGCGGCGCCGAGGTGGCGATCGTCGGCCGCGATGCGGACCGGGTCCGGGAGACCGCGGAGGCGGCACGAGCCGCCGGTGGTGCCGCGGCGGTGCACGAGCACGTCGCTGACCTGGCGCGCGCCGACGAGGTGCGGCGGCTTGCCGCCGAGGTTCTGGAGACCCATCCGCGGCTCGACGTCCTGGCCAACAACGCCGGGGCGATGTTCACCGCGCGCCACGTGACGCCCGACGGCCACGAGCAGACCCTGGCGCTCAACCACCTCGCTCCGTTCCTGCTGACCGACCTGCTGCGCGAGCGCCTCGCGGCCGACGGCGGCGGCCGGGTCGTCACGACGGCCAGCGACGCCGCCAGCGCGGGCGAGCTCGACTTCGACGACCTCGAGTTCGAGCGGCGCTCGTTCAAGCCGATGCGCGTTTACGGCACAACGAAGTTGATGAACATCCTCTTCACCCGCGAGCTGGCCAAGCGCGCTGCCGGCGACGGCATCACCGCGACCTGCTTTCACCCCGGCGTCGTCCGGACCGGCTTCGGCAAGAACGACGGCCTCCTCTACCGGGCCGGGCTGACCATCGTCGGCCCGTTCCTGCGCTCGCCCGACAAGGGCGCACGATCGCTCGTCTGGCTCGCGCTCGACCCGGCCGCGGCCGAGCTGTCCGGCGTTTACGTCGTAGACCAGAAGGTCCGCGAGCCCACACCCGCCGGCCGCGACGACGCGCTTGCCGAAGGGCTCTGGGAGCGCTCGGCGGCGCTCACGGGCGTCACCGCGTAGGCGCGTCGAACGGGACGTGCCCTAGGCCCGGGCGCGCGCGTGCTTGCGCAGCGGCGCGAACTCCGCCCAGGGCAGCGTGTTGGCGACGTCGGCGGCGGCCAGGCCGGCGCGGCGCGCGGTGGCGATGCCCCAGCGCGAGATGCCCTGGGTCGAAACGCCGTGGGCGTCGGTGTTGATGATGATGGTGACGCCGGCCGCGTGGGCGGCGCGCGCGTGGACGTCTGAGAGGTCGCGGCGGTCGGGCGCGGAGTTGATCTCCAACATGGTCCCGGCGGCTGCGGCCGCGGCGAAGACCGCGTCGGTGTCGACCTCGTAGGGCTTGCGCCGCTCGATCTTGCGACCGGTGAGGTGGCCGATGCAGTCGATCCACGGATGCTCGATCGCCGCGATGATCCGCTTGGTCATCTCGGCCTGCGACATGCCGAAGCTCGTGTGGACCGAGCCCACGACCCAGTCGAGCTCGGCAAGCAGCTCATCGTCGTAGTCGGGCGAGCCGTCGGGCAAGATGTTGGTCTCGGTCCCGACCAGCACCTCGATGCCGTCGAGCTGCTCGTTGATCCCACGTACGAGCTCGATCTGGCGCTTGAGCGCGTCCGGGCTGACGTCGTTGCCGAAGCCGTGCGTGGCGGAGTGATCGGTGATCACCACGTACTCCAGCCCGCGCTCCAGCGCGCCGCGCGCCATCTCCAGCGCCGTGTTGCGCCCGTCGGAGGCGATGGTGTGGCAGTGCAGGTCGCCTTTGAGGTCGCGCTGCTCGATCAGCGTGGGCACGACGTAGCCGGGCTCCAGCTCACCACGGTCCTCGCGCAACTCCGGCGGGATCCAGGGAAGACCGAGGCGCGTGTAGACCTCCTCCTCGGTCGCGCAGCGCAGCGTGTCGCCGGTCGCGTCGTCGAGGATCCCGTACTCGGAGACGTGCAGCCCCTTGCGCACCGCGCGCTCGCGGATCTTGACGTTGTGCTGCTTGTTGCCGGTGAAGTGCTGCAGCAGGTTGCCGAACTGGTCGGGCGCGACGACGCGCAGGTCGATCGACGCGCCGTTGTGGGTCCGGGCGTGGGCCGCGTTCTCGCCCGAGGAGGAGGCGCTCTCGACGAGGTCGAGCCCGGCGAGGGCGGCAGCCAGTGCCGGCGGGTCGTCCGACGCGGCGACGATGTCGAGGTCCTTGACGCTGTCGGCCAGCCGTCGGACGCCGCCGGCGATCTCGACGCGCACCGCCGCCGGGTGGGCGCGCAGCGCCTCGACGATCGCGTCCCCGAGGTCGGTCGCCTTGTGCAACAGCAGCCGCGGCGCCGCCTTCTCGGCCACACCGGCGGCAAAGGCAGCCAGCACCGTCTCCTCGAACTTGGCCCCGAAGCCCTTGATGCCGCGCAGCTTCTGGCCCTCGGCCGCCTCGCGCAGCGCGTCGAGCGAGTCGACGCCCAGCTCGTCAAAGAGCTTGCGCGCCCGCTTGGGCCCGAGTCCGGGCAGGCGCGTGAGATCGATCAGCCCGGGCGGGAATTTGGCGCGCATCTTCTCGGCGGCCGGGATCGTCCCGGTGTTCAGCAGGGCGTGGAGCTTCTCCTCCAGCGTCTTGCCGATTCCGGGAAGGCTGGTGACGCGCCCTTCGCGCGTCAGGGCGCTCACCGATACCGACGCGTCACGAACGGCCTTGGCCGCGTTGCGGTAGGCGAGCACACGGTGCACGACGGCTCCATCGAGCTCGTAGAGGTCGCCGAGCTCGTCGAAGGCGGCGGCGATGGTCGCGTTGGAGGGGTCGGACATCGTGCTTGCAGCCTACGTCCCTAGGCTGTGCGATTCGCGTGTCCGGTCAGCCCTGGCTCATCCTGCCCACCTTCGACGAGGCCGAGAACATCGAGCTGATCGTCGACGCCGCGCTCGCGGTCCTGCGCACGGCCGCACCGGAGGGCTTTCACATCCTGGTCGTCGACGACGACTCGCCGGACGGGACCGGGCGCATCGCCGATCGTCTCGCGCTCGCGCACGACGAGGTCGAGGTGCTGCACCGCACGGTGCGTGAGGGGCTCGGCCCGGCCTACATCGCCGGCTTCCAGCATGCGCTCACCAACGACGCGGGCTTCGTGTTCGAGATGGACTCCGACTTCTCGCACGACCCCGCGGATCTCGCGCGTCTGCTGGCAGCCGTGCGCGACGGCGATGCCGACGTCGCGCTGGGCTCGCGCTACGTGGCCGGCGGTGCGGTGCGCGACTGGGGCATCGTGCGCCGGATCATCAGCCGCGGCGGCTCGCTGTATGCGGCGACCGTCCTCGGCCTGCCCGTCCGCGACCTGACCGGCGGCTTCAAGTGCTTTCGCGCCGAGGTGCTGCGCGCCATCGACCTGCCGAGCGTCCAGGCGCACGGCTACGCCTTCCAGGTCGAGCTGACCAACCGCACGATCCGCCGCGGCTTCCGGGTGGTCGAGGTGCCGATCACCTTCCGCGATCGCCTGCGCGGCAAGTCGAAGATGAGGGCGCGTATCGCTCTCGAGGCGATCCTGCTGGTCCCCCGGCTGCGTCGGCGAGATCGATAAGCGCTCCGAAGATTGCCTTGGAGGCGATGGTGCTCGTGCCGCGCCTGCGGCGCCGCGACCGCTGAGGTCGACGACCTGCGCGTTCAAGCGCGCACCCCGACCGGCCGATCTTCGAGGACGATGGCCCCCGAGCTCGTCGTCGTCCAAGGCCTGCGCGATACGCGCGGCACGCTGGAGCGCTGGAACGCGCGCCCGTGGGCGACGCTGGGACCGTGGTTCGGCCTCTCGCTGGCGATCTGCGCGGCGCTGCTGGGCTCCGTCCTGGTCGTCGCCCACTTCTCCACGCCGGACCCAAGCGGCATCCTGATGCCGGGCCTCAACGAGCCGTCCACGCTCGGCGGCGTTGGCCACATCCTCTTTCGCAACTCGCTCGTGCTCGCGCTGCACGCGATGGCCTGCGTGGCGGGCTTCATCGCCGGCAGCTCGCTGCCGCTGGCGGCCGAGCGCTACTCCGGCATCTGGCGCTGGGTCCACGACAAGGCGGGCCCGCTGGCGATCGCCTTCGTCATCGCCGCGACGAGCTTCTCGCTCTTCACCCAGGCCTACGCGCTCGGCCACGCCGCCGCGACGCTGTCGGCCCAGGGCCACATGTCGTCGGGCCTGCTGCTCGTCGGCATCCTCCCCCACGCGATCCTCGAGCTGACCGGGCTCTTCCTCCCGCTCGCCGCCTGGACGATCGCCAGCCGCCGCGGCGCCTGGGAGGAGCTGCTGGCCGCGACCTTCGTGACGGTCACGATCGCGATCCCAATGGTCGTGGCCGCCGCCTTCATCGAGGTGTACGTGTCGCCGCACCTCATTCTCGCGCTGCGCGGCTGAGCCGCCGGGTAGGCTCGCCGCAGCCGCAACGCCTGCGGCCTCGCCGAGACCGCACTTCACTTTGTATAGTGAAGGCACCACCCCTTCGAAGGAGCCAGACATGGCCGGAACCCTCTCCGACGTCACCGACACCAACTTCCAGGCAGAAGTCCTCGAATCCGACGTGCCCGTGCTCGTCGACTTCTGGGCGCCCTGGTGCGGTCCGTGCCGCGTCGTCGCCCCGGTTCTCGAGGAGATCGCCGCCGAGCGCTCCGATCTCAAGATCGTCAAGCTCAACGTCGACGAGAACCAGCAGACCGCCGCCAACTTCGAGGTCCTGAGCATCCCGACGCTCATCCTCTTCAAGAACGGCGCGGTCGCCAAGAAGGTCATCGGCGCGTACCCGAAGCGCAAGCTCGAAGCTGAGCTCGAGCCCGCGCTGACCGCTTAGTCACCGTGGGTTCCGCCCTCTGGGCGGACACCCGCAAGTGCTTCCGAGCCCTCCGGGCGAGGAAGCACCCTGGCCTCGGCGTCGGCCTTGCCGCCGTCGAAGGCCAAGCCCTCGGCCTCCAGGAGCCGCCGCACCCGCTCGGGATCCCCGAGCGCGGTGCCGGCGACAGAACCATCTGCCTTCAGGACGCGATGGGCGCCGTCACATTCCAGGCGCCTCAGCCGTGCGTTGAGTGCGCGCGCCTGCGCTGGATTGCCGCCCGCCGCCGCGACCACGTCGCCGTAGCTCATCCACCGCCCCGGCGGGATCGCGGTCACCACGGCTGCGAGGGTCTCGTCGGTCATGCACCCTTGAGGGCACAGCGACGAGAACCTCGCCCCCCGGCTGTCTGGCCTCAGACGCGCGCGACGCCGACGCGCAGCGTGTGCCCGTCGACCGTCGCCACGAACAAGCCCTCGTCTTCCGCGCCGTTGCCAAACGCCACGCTCGTCGCCAGGACCTCGTCGGCGACCAGCCGCTCGAACTCCTGAGCGACCGAGACGATCTCGACGTCGCCGGCCAGCGTCAGCGCGATCCGGTCCGAGACGTCCAGCCCCGCGTCCTTACGCGCGTTCTGCACGGCGCGCACGACCTCGCGCGCCCAGCCCTCACGGCGCAGCCCCTCGTCCATCGCGAGATCCAGGGCGACCGCGTGGCCGCCCTCGCGCTCGACCTGGAAGCCGTCCAGCGGCTGCAACCCCACCAACAAGTCGTCGGCGGTCAGCTCATGGTCGTGGCCGTCGACGTTGACGCCCACGGTCCGCCCCTCGCGCAGCGCCACCGCGACGCGATCGGCGTCCAGCGCCTCGACCGCCGCGGCGACCTGCGGCATGTTCTTGCCAAAGCGCGGGCCGAGCGTGCGGTAGTTGGGCTTGAGGTCATAGGAGCCCAGCTCGTCGGCCTCGTCGACGAAGCGCAGCGCCTTGACGTTGAGCTCCTCGCGGACGATGTCGGCCGTCGTCTCCAGCGCGGCGCGCTCGCGCCCCGCGGCCACCACGATCGCCTCGCGCAGCGGCCGGCGCAGGCCGACCTTGGCGCCTGCGCGTGCCCTCAGGCCGAGGGCCACCGCCTCGCGCGCCGTGGCCATCGCCTCCTCCAACGCAACGTCGCGCGGACCGGCCGTCGGCCAATCGGTGAGATGCACAGAGCCCGCCGAGCCATCCAAGTTGTCGTAGATCTCATCGGCGACAAACGGCGTGAACGGCGCCAGCAGCTGCGCGACCGTCACGAGGCACTCACGCAGCGTCGCGAACGCGCGCGCATCGCCCTCCCAGAAGCGCCGGCGCGAGCGTCGCACGTACCAGTTGGAGAGATCGTCGACGAAGGTCGCGATCTCACGCGCGCCGACCGTCGCGTCAAACGCGTCCAGGCGCTCGGTCACCGTCGCCACCGTCGCGCTGAGCCGCGAGAGCACCCAGCGGTCGAGGTCGGTGGGTGGGCCGGCCTCAGACCCCAGCACCTCATCGCCGTCAGCCGCGTTCTCGTACAACACCAAGAACCCGTAGGTGTTCCACAAGGTGTTGAGGAACAGCCGCACGCCTTCGGCGATCGTCTCCTCCGAGAAGCGATAACCGTCCCACGGCTGCTTGGAGGAGAAGAAGTACCAGCGCAGCGCGTCAGCGCCGAAGCGGTCGAGGATCTCGAAGGGATCGACCACGTTGCCCTTCGACTTGGACATCTTCTGCCCGTCCTCGTCGAGGATCAGCCCGAGGCAGACGACGTCCTTGTACGGCGACTCGTCGAACAGCAGCACCGACACCGCCAGCAGCGAGTAGAACCACCCGCGCGTCTGGTCCAGCGCCTCGCAGACGAAGTCCGCCGGCCAGGCGTTCTTGAAGCGGTCCTCGTGCTCAAACGGCGCGTGCCACTGGGCGAACTGCATCGCGCCCGAGTCAAACCACACGTCGATGACCTCGGGGACGCGGCGCATGACCTTGCCGGTCTGCGGATCGGTGTAGGTGATGTCGTCGACGTAGGGACGATGCGGGTCTTCTAGCTTGACCCCGGACAGCTCCTCCAGCTCGGAGAACGAGCCGATGACGTGGAAGTCCTCCCCATCCTCCGAACGCCAGACCGGCAGCGGCGTGCCCCAGTAACGCTCGCGCGACAGCGCCCAGTCGACGTTGTTCTCCAGCCAGCGGCCGAAGCGCCCGTGCTTGACGTGCTCGGGATGCCAGCCGACGGTCTCGTTGGCGGCCAAGAGCTTGTCCTTGACCTGCGACGTCGCGATGTACCAGGACGGCTTGGCGTAGTAGAGCAGCGGCGTGCCGCAGCGCCAGCAGTGCGGGTAGGAGTGCTCGTACTCCTGCGCTCGCAGCAGGCGGCCGCGGGCGCGCAGGTCCTCGACCAGGTCGGCGTCGGCGTCCTTGACGAAGCGCCCCTCGTACTCCTTGATGCGCTCGTCGTAGGTCCCGTCCAGCCGCACCGGGTTGACGACCTTCAGGCCGTACTGCGCGCCGAGGCGGAAGTCGTCCTCGCCAAAGGCGATCGCGGTATGCACCAGGCCGGTGCCGTCGTCGGCGGTGACGAAGTCGCCGAGCAGGACGGTGTGGCCGCGCTCGCCGTACTCCGAGCCCTTGATGTAGGAGAACGGGGGCTCGTAGCGGACGCCATCCAGCGCGGCGCCCGGGAACCTGGCAAGGATCTGGACGTCGGCGTCGCCACCGCCGAGCACGCGCTCCACCAATGCCTCGGCCAGCACAACCGGCGCCTCCAGCGCACCCGTCTTCGCGCGCACGTACGTCAGCTCCGGATCGACCGCCACCGCGGCGTTGGAGACCAGCGTCCACGGCGTCGTCGTCCACACCAACAACTCGTCGCCGGCCTGCACCGGACCGCCGTCCTCGGCCACCGGAAAACGCACGTAGACCGACGGGTCGGTGACGTCCTTGTACCCCAGCGCCAGCTCGTGCGACGACAGCGCCGTCCCGCAGCGCGGGCAGTAGGGCACCACCTTGTGGCCTTCGTAGAGCAGGCCCTTGTCGTGGATCTGGCGCAGTGCCCACCAGACCGACTCGACATAGGTGGCATCGAGCGTCCGGTAAGCGTTCTCCAAGTCCACCCAGAACCCGATCCGCTCGGTCAGCCGGTTCCAGTCCTCCAGGTACTCGAAGACCGACGCGCGGCACTTCGCGTTGAACTCCGCGATCCCGTAGGCCTCGATCTCGTGCTTGTTGTGGAGGCCGAGCTGCTGCTCGACGTTGATCTCCACTGGCAGGCCGTGCGTGTCCCAGCCGCCCTTGCGCTCGACGAGATGCCCGCGCATCGTCTTGTAGCGCGGGTAGATGTCCTTGAACGCCCTTGCGAGGACGTGGTGGACGCCGGGCTTGCCGTTGGCCGTCGGCGGCCCTTCCCAGAAGACCCAGCGATCAGCGCCCTCGCGGTTGCGCAGCGACTCGGCGAAGACGTCACGTTCGCGCCAGCGCGCAAGCACCTGCTCCTCGAGCGCGGGGAAGGACTGGTTCGAGTCGACGGGGCGGCGGGCCATTGAGCGGCCCAGGATATGCGCTGGGGCGCCGCGGGCTACGCCGGCGCGGCCGCGGGCTCGACCGCGAGCTTGCGGCAGATGTCGGCGAGCATGCGCTTCTCGGCCTCGTCGAGCACCGCAAAGGCGTCGGTGACGCGCTGGGTGTGCTCGGGCACGAGCCGATCGACGAGCTCGCGGCCCTGCGTGGTCAGCCGGACGGATGCCGCGCGGCGGTCGTGCGGCAGGCGGAAGCGCTGGACCATCCCGCGCGTCTCGAGCGTCGTGACGACCTCGGTCGCGTTGGCCTTCGAGGTGCGCAGCCGAGCACGTAGCGCGCGCAGCTCCAGCTCACCACCGCCACTGGACAGCACCATTAACACCGAGAAGCCCGAGGACGAGAGGCCCTCGCGCTCCAAGTCCGACGCCAGGCGCCGGCGGACGCTCGCCTCCGCGAGCAGGAGAGACTCCAGGGCGTCGTGCGCCAGGGGATCGTCAAGCTGGGTGAGCGTCATCGCGCGGGGATCATGTCGCCCCGCCCGGACGGCTCCGAACGATCGGGTGTTACAGACCGATGGCCGTCGACGCGCCGCGGGCGAAGCGCCCGCTGGCGTTGCGCGCATCGAGCCGCAGGAGGATCGCCTCGCGGGCGGCCAGCGGCATGTCGGGAAGCGCCTCGACCGTGCTGCTGCCCGCGTGCGGGATCGCGCCGCGATAGTCGAGGATCGCGACATCCTCGCCCGCCACGCGGCGGGCAGTGAAGACCAGGCGGCCCAGGGCATCGAGCGACGCGCCGTGGCCGGTGAGGACGACCGCGCGCGGGTCCAGCGCGGTGATCGCGTGGGCGAGGCGGCTCGGATCGGAGTCGGCCGTCAGCGTGAGCGTGCGCAGGCCGGAGCGGCGCAGCACCAGCTCCAACGCTTGGGCCTGCAGCGCCTCGGCCTCCGGGGCGCGGCTCGCATCGAAGACCAGGACACCCTCAGGACGCGCAGCAGGCGGCGCGAGGCGCTGGGTGGCAGCCAGCCAGCCGGTCGCGTAGCGCCAGGCGAAGCCGTACTCGGGCGTCGGCGGCGTGTTGTGCGCCGGGGCAAGCGCCTCGACCGACGGGAGCAGGACCTCCTCGATCGTGCGCTCCACCGAGCGGACCGTGAGGCTCTCCTCGATCAGACGGTTGGCGCCGTCCTCGTCGAAGCGACCGAAGGCGGACTGCAGCCGTGCCGGCGAGGCCGGGCCGGTGCCGCGCTCACGGGCGACCGAGACGGCCGAGGAGATGTTCTGCGTCTCCTCGAAGGCGGCGCGCAGCGCCTCGATCTCGGCGAGGTCGAACTGCCGGTGCCCACCGGCGGTGCGCTTGGGCTCCGGAAAGCCGAAACGGCGCTCCCAGGAGCGCAGCGTGTTCGGGCTGACGCCGAGCATGGCTGCCGCGGCGTTGGTTCGGATTGATCCACCCATGTCGAGACAGTCTTCGCCGTTTGGTGAGGTTCTGGCAACTAGCGCAAGGTCCGGTGCACGACGGGCAACGTCTTGCACCTGAAGGACCCTGTACCCGTGTGCCGACGGGTTACACCGTCCCGAGGATGATCAGCGCGCCTTCGGGCGGTCCGCAGCTCCCGACGCGGGCGGCGTAGCGCACGCCGTATTCGCCGGTGGGACGGACGACGATGTTGTGGGGCGGCGCGATGCCGATCGCGGCGCTGGCGACGATGCTCTGCAGGAGCTCGTCACCTTGGCCGGCCTCGGCGTCGGCGGGCTCGAGGAAGTCGGAGACGTGGCGATGGACCGCGTCGGGCTCGTCGACACCGAGGACGCGCTCGGCGCCGCGCGACAGGCCGCACAGCTTGAGCTGGCGATCGACGATGACGAACGCCTCGCCCTTTTGCGGCGCGAGGTCAGCGCTGGCGCTGATGACGACGCCGAGGCCGCAGAGTCCGCACACGCGCGCCAGCGCAGCCATCGGGGTGGGCGGCGCCTGGCCGCAGTGGCCGCAGAAGCTGACGAACGGAACCGGTTCGGACGTGGGGTCCGGAACGAGGCGGAGCAGTGGACGGTTGGAGCTCAAGCGGGATCCTCCTCAGCCTTAGGCGGACAGCCGGCGCCGGGGTGGCGTCGGGACCGCGAGATCGTCGAACTCCAGGTCATCGGCAATCGACTCGCGACTGCCGCCCTCTGCGAGGTCGGCCAGCTGGCCCGCGGCGATGGTCGGCGCGGAGGCGAGATGCCGCGCGCCGGTGGTGCGGGTGC
This sequence comes from Baekduia sp., assembly GCF_035996765.1. Lineage (NCBI taxonomy): Bacteria > Bacillati > Actinomycetota > Thermoleophilia > Solirubrobacterales > Baekduiaceae > Baekduia > Baekduia sp. Next base: position 8,116 of record NZ_DASYJG010000042.1, on the reverse strand, counting down.
GATCGTCGCGGCCGCCGCGACGGAACAGCAGGACCGGCAGCGCGCCGGACGAGGCACGCACGCGGTAGGCCCAGCGCGCGACGTCGTCGTCGAGCTCCTCGCCGCCGGCGATGACGACCACCCGCGGCTCGTAAGCCGAGAGCACGTCGCCGAGGCCGGCGAGGCCCGTGACCGGCAGCGTCAGGGTGCGCAGCCCGATCCGCGTGGTGCAGAGCTCGAGCGCCCGGAGCGCGAGGGCGTCGGGATCGAGCTGGTCGCGCGTGGCGTCGCCGAGCAGCACCGACGGCATGGCCGAGGGCGGCGGCGACAGGCGCTGAGCGCGCAGCAACCACTCGCCAGCCCAGCGGGCCGCGAGCGCCCAGGGCGCCGAGTCGGTCCCGTTGCGATCGCCGATCTCCTCCAGCGACGGCAGCAGCACCTCTTCCACCGAGCGCTCGACGGAGCGCAGCGCTAGCGCGCCCTCCATCGCCGCGTCGGCCCGCTCCAGTTCATAAGCGGCGAGCGCACCGACGAGCACATGCGTGTCGGCCGCGACCGACTCCCGCGCCCGCGAGATCGCCGACGAGATCGACAATCCCTCCTGGAGCGCGTCGCGCAGCGCGGCGATCTCCCCGTGGGTATAGAGGCGGTGCTTGCCGGGCGATCGCTGCGGCTTCGGGTAGCCGAAACGACGCTCCCACGCACGGAGCGTGTTCGGGCTGACGTTGAGAACGGCAGCCGCTTCTGAGGTCTTCAGCGTGCGCAAGTGCGTTCCACGGGATCACGGCGTACAGCTTTAGTCCCGCCTACTGCCCAAAGTGCATCGATTTTGCGCAACTTCCCGTGCAGAGCCACGGAGTCAGCTTACGCTCGCCGCCCCTTATCCGTCCACTGTCTTTCGGAGGCTTGCCATGAACAACCTGAAGCTGCGCGCCCTGCCCTACGCCGGCGTCCTCGTCGCCATCGCCTCCGTCGCCGGGTACGTCGGCGGCCGCTAGACCACCCGGACGTCTGGACCCGTGCGGAGGCGCCCTGTAGCGTCTCCGCCGTGAGCGGGTCGGACGTGGTGCAGCGCCCGCGCCTCGCAGCAGGAGTTGCTGCTGCGGGCCTCGTGGTCGCCGCCGGGCTGGCAATCGCCGAGCCCGGCACGATCGGTGATCCGCTCGCCGGCGTTCTGCTGGCGTGCGCCGTGGTGTCGCGGCTGCTCGCCGTCGACGTCTCCACGCAACGCATCTTCGTCTCGGGTGCGTTCCTCTGCGGCATCCTGGCGGCCTGCTTCCTCGGGCCCGCCGCCGCGTTTGCGGTGCCGGTCATCGCCGAGCTCGTCGGCTGGATGGTCGAGCGCTATCGCCGCGTCCCGCTGCTGATCAATCTCGCCGGCAGCGCGCTGCCGACCGTCGCTGCGGCGGTCGTGTTCCAGGCGCTCGACCTCACCCAGGACACGGCCGCCTTCGCCGTGGCGCTGGCGATCTCCAGCGGCGCGGTGCTGATCGTCAACTCCGAGCTGGTCGGGCTGGCGATGGCGATCCTGGACGGCCAGGCGCTGCGCAACCGCGTGCGTGCGCTGTCGGATCTGGCGCCGACCATCGCCATCAACATCGCGCTGGTCACCGCGATCGGCGCCGTCTACGCCCAGACGGGCTTCGCCGTGATCACGCTCGTGCTGGTCGCGCTGCTGGCGTTCAGCTACATGACGCGGCTGGTCATCGCCGCGCGCGAGCGCACCAAGGAGTACGCCAACCTCTCGTGGGGCGTGCTGAGCGGGCTGATCCGCACGCTCGATGCCCGCGACCATCGTGCCGCCCGCCATTGCGCCGCGGTCGCGCGGTTCGCGCGCGACATCGCCAGCCACGTCGGGATGACTGGGCGTGAGCAGGAGCTCGCGCACACCGCGGGCCTGCTGCACGACATCGGGCGCTTCGCGCTGAGCGACCGCGTCATGGAGCGCGGCGTCGTCCTGACCGAGGACGACTGGACGGCGATCCGCCGCCATCCCGAGCTCGGCGCCGACCTGCTGCGCGACATCGGCGTCTACGGCCCGCTGAGCGAGATCATCGTCGCCCACCACGAGCGGCCCGACGGCAAGGGCTATCCGCACCGGCTCACCGGCGAGGAGATTCCCGAGATCGCGAAGATCATCGCGGTCGCCGAGGTCTACGACACGCTGACGGCGCCCGATACGTACCGGACGCGGCTGTCGTCGTTTGAGGCGTTGACCGAGCTGCGGCGCGTGGCGGGCACACAGTTGGACGCCGGCTACGTGGAAGCGCTCGCCGAGCTGCTGGCGGGCCAGGGCACGGAGTACCGGCACGCCGATGCCGCCGACTACGACGAAGAGCTCGCGATCGAGCGGCGGATGAACGAGGCGGCCGGCGGCTGAGCCGACTGGCCTGGCCTACTGGTCGGTGTCGGTGGTGAGCGGCAGCTCGACGGCCTCGTCGGGCACCTGCTCGGATTCGCGCACGAAGCGGCCGGTGCCGGTCGTGCGCTCCTCCAGCGAGGTGACGAACTCGTCGAGCTCACCGACGGGGAAGCGGCGCTGACCGCCTGGCGTCCGGTAGCCGCGCAGGTAGCCCATGTCGGACCACCGGCGGACGGTGGAGAGGGAGACCCCGAGGTGACGTGCCGCCTCCGACGTGGTCAGGCCGAGGCGACTGGTGTGCGTGGACCGCGTCATGAACAGCAGTGTTAGGGCGCGAAGGCCTCTTCGGGGCGGTCCGCGTGGCTTTGCGCAGGTTTCGACGTCCGGGCCTGCCGGAATGGCATGGTCTGCGAGCATTGTTGGCGCGATGGGCCGGCTCGATGACCTCGATCTCTCACTGAAGCTCAAGCGTCGCGAGCAGGACGAGCGGCTCGCCGCAGGTGGGCGTCGGCTTGCTCAGCTGCGCCTGGCGCTCGGCGGCAAGCTGCATGACGGCGACCCGCTCGGGCCGCCGCTGGCCATCGTCGTGGAAGGCTGGGACGCGTCGGGCAAGGGCGGCGCGATCAAGCGCCTGCTCGCCCCACTGGACTCGCGCCACGTGCGCGTCGCGTCGTTCGCGGCGCCGACGCCCGACGAGAAGCGCCATCACTACCTGGAGCGCTTCTGGACGCCACAGCCGGGCTGGGGCGGCATGACCGTCTTTGACCGTTCTTGGTACGGCCGCGTCCTGGTTGAGCGCGTCGAGGGCTTCGCCACCGAGGAGCAGTGGCGGCGCGCCTACGACGAGATCGTGGAGTTCGAGGGCACGCTGGCGGCCGAGGGCACGATCTTCGCCAAGTTCTGGCTGCATGTCTCATCCGAGGAGCAGTTGGCGCGCTTCGAGCGCCGCCAGGCCGATCCGTTGAAGGCGTGGAAGATCACCGACGAGGATTGGCGCAACCGCGAGAAGCGCCCGCAGTACGTCGAGGCGGTCGAGGAGATGCTGGCCCGCACCGACGTCCACGCGGCGCCATGGATCCTGGTCGAGGGGGAGTCCAAGCGCTTTGCCCGCGTGAAGGTGATGGAGTCTGTGATCGAGCAGATCGAGCGTGGGTGCGCCGCGCGCGGGTTCGAGCTGCCAGAACCCCTCGAACCGGAGACGTCCGTATGAGCTACACCCACACCGAGCGCGTGCGCTTCGGCGACCTCGACGCGATGCGCCACCTCAACAACGTGGTCTTCCTGCGCTACTTCGAGACCGCCAGGATCGCCTACCTGCGCGCGATCGTCCCCGGCCACGACCCGGCCAACCCCGAGGCCGACGCGTTCGGGCTGATCTTCGCCGAGTGCCACATCAACTACCGCTCGCCCGTGCTCTTCGACGAGGAGGTCGCGGTCAAGTGCTCGATCGGCGCCGTCAAGCGCTCGTCGTTCCGGGTGGAGTTCGAGATGCGCGTCGGCACGCGACTGGCGGCGGAGGGCTACGGCGTCCTGGTCGGCTTCGACTACGGCGCCCAGCAGGCGGCGCAGTTGCCTGACGCGCTGCGCGAGACGCTGGAGGTCGAGGCGGGGGTCTCGACGGCCGGCGCCTCGTCCTCCTCCGACTAGGCCGGCACGCCGACGACGACCCAGCGGCGTCCGCGGTAGCGGGCGCCGGTCGTCACCAGCCGGGCGAGCATCAGCGCGTTGAGGCCCCACCAGACGCCGATGACGCCCCAGTGGAAGTGCAGGCTGAGGAGCGTGATCGGCACGAAGACGGCCAGCGCGCTGAAGGCCATCGCGTAGGCGAGAAAGCGCGTGTCGCCGGCGCCGAGCAGGATGCCGTCCAGCGCGAAGGTCAGCGCGCCTGCCGGCAGCATCAGCGCGAAGAGCGGCCAGAGCTCGCGCGCGCGGGCTCGCACGGCTGTGTCGGTGCTGAAGGCGTGCGGGATGACGTTGCGCGTGGCGAGCAGGCCCAGGCCCATGGCGCAGCCGCCGGCGAGCGACCACCCCAACATGCGCCGGGCGGCGGCGAGCGCACCCGCGGCATCACCCGCGCCGAGCATCCGGCCGACGAGGACCTGGCCGGCGATCGCGATCGCGTCGAGGATCAAGGCCAAGAAGATGAAGACCTGGAAGGCGATCTGGTGGGCGCCGAGGCTGTCGTCGCCGACGCGCGCCAGGACGGCGCCGGCGATCACGAAGGCCAGCAGCAGCGAGCCGGTGCGCACAACGATGTGGCCGCCCATGCGCGCAAGGCTCTTGAGCTGGTCGGGGTTCGGGCGGCGGGTGCGCGCCGGCGCTTTGAGCAAGTACATGGTGAACGCCGCGCCCATGCCCGCCTGGGCAACGACTGTTCCCGCGGCGCTGCCGTCCAGGCCCCAGTCCAACACGTACACGAACACCAGCTCGAGCACGATGTTGATGGCGTTGGCCACGACGACCACGATCAGCGGGGAACGCAGGTCGCCGACGCCGCGCAGGTAGCCCTGGGCCGCGAGGGCGATCAGCGCACACGGGAGGCCCAGCGCGCTGATGCGCAGGTAACGGGCCGCGAGGTCGGCGGTGTGGCCGTGACCGCCGACCAGGGTCATCAGCGGGTCGGCGAGCGTGACGACGGCGATGGTCAGCAGCAGGCCGATGCCGAGTGCGAGCCACAGCGCTTGGGCGGCGATCTCGCCGGCGCGCTGGGCTTCGCCGGCGCCGTGCAGCCGCGCGACCTGCGCGGTGGTGCCGTAGGTCAGGAAGTTGCAGAGCGTGACCGCTGCGCCGAGCACCGCGGCGGCGAGCGCCAACGCGGCGAGCTGAGGTGTTCCGAGATGGCCGACGATCGCGGTGTCGACCAACAGATAGAGCGGCTCGGCGGCCAGCGCGCCGAGGGCGGGGATCGCGAGCCGGAGGATCTCGCGGTCGTAGCTGCGGGCGGTCGACACGAGCGGCCACTCTACGATGGGGCCGATGAGGTGCCGTGCCGCCCTCGCCGTGAGCTTTGCGCTCGCCTTCGGGGCGTGCACGAAGGACGCGCCACCAATGCCCACCGCCTGCATCGACACCGACCGGGACGGGTACGAGCGCGCGCTGGCCGACGCGCCGGGCGCGGTCGTGCTGCCGGGCGCGACGCTGATCTCCACCTGCTCGCGGCGTGTGCGCACCGACGCCGAGTTGCAAAACCTCGGGTCGACCGTCCACGCGCTGGCCGAGGAGCTGGCGGCGCGGGCACGCGATGACGGCGACGCGCGCGCGGCGCTGCAGTTGGGGTTCCTGAGCGCGGCGGTCTCACGCGGCGCGTCGCACTCCAACGGAATCGCGTCGGAGCTGGGGCGGCGGGTTGAAACGGCGGGCGCGGGCGTGCGCGAGCGCTCGCCGGCGGTGGCGCGCGCGCTGGACGAGGGCCTTGCAGCGGGAGCGGCGCACGGATGAGACCGCGCCTCACGCGCGGCCGCGGCGGGCGCGCCTCAAGTCGGCGGTCCGGCGCATGAGGCTGCGCCTCTGGCACGCCGACGACGGCGCCCGGATCGCCTACCGCGAGGTGGGCACGGGGCCGCCCGTCGTGCTCGTCCACTCTGCTGGATTCAGCCATCGCGAGTTCGAGCCGGCGGTCGAGGATCTCGCGCACCGCTTTCGGCTGATCCTGCCCGACCTGCCGGCTCACGGGGACTCCGAGGACCGGCCGCGCCATCCGTACACGTTCGACTGGCTGGCCGGCGTGCTCGCAGCGTTCTGCATCGACGTCGCGGGGCGCCGGCCGCTGGTCGGCGGCCACGGGCTCGGTGCGGATCTGCTGATCCGCGCGATCGAGTTGGGGCAGCTGACGCCGGACCGGCTCGTGCTGATGCCCTGCCGTCTGCATCGGCCGCCCGAGCGCGCCAAGGCCCACGGTGCGTGGCTGGGCGCGGCGCGCGCGGCGGGGGTCCCGGGCCTTGACCGCGTGGCCGGCCACGCGGTGCGGCTCGCATTCCGGCCGGAGCGCGGGACGGGGCTGACCGCGCGCGGGGTGCCGGAGGCGGCGGATCTGGTGCGCCACGCGATGGCCGACGTCGGCGGTAACGCGAACCTCGCGCGCTCATGGGCGCGGCTGGCGCGGGAGCTGCCACGGTCGGCACGGCGCGAGGTCCTGGATCTCCTGCCGCTGCTCGACGTGCCGGTGCTACTGCTGTGGGCCGACGAGGATCGCCACCATCCGTTGCGCGGCGCCGAGGAGGCGCTCGATCTCCTGCCGGATGCGATCTTGCGGGTGCTGCCGGGCACCGGCTACCTGATTGCCTACGACGACCCGGTCGGGGTCGCACGGGAGTTGCTCTCCTTCTTGTCCTAGGCTCCCGGGCCATGCCCCCTTTGAAGAAGAAGCTCTACGGCGGCGAGACGACGAAGGCCGTCGACAACTTCCCGATCTCCGGTGAGACGGTCCCGGTCTCTGTCATCCGCTGGCTCGGTGCCATCAAGGGCACCGCCGCGCTGGTCAACGCGGAGCTCGGCAACCTCGATCCGAAGCTCGCGAAGGAGATCGCCGCCGCCGGTGCCGCCATCGCCGCCGGCGAGCATGACGACCAGTTCCCGATCGACGTCTTTCAGACCGGCTCGGGCACGTCGTCCAACATGAATGCCAACGAGGTGATCTCGTCGCTGACCGGCGGCAAGGCTCATCCCAATGACCATGTGAACTTCGGCCAGTCCTCCAACGACGTCTTCCCGTCGGCCGTGCACCTTGCCGCGCTGGACGAGGCCACCAACAAGCTGCTGCCCGCGTTGAAGCAGCTCGAGCGCTCGTTCGACCGCAAGGCCAAGAAGTTCAAGGACGTGGTCAAGTCCGGCCGCACGCACCTGATGGACGCGGTGCCGGTGACGCTCGGCGCGGAGTTCGCCGGCTACGCGGCGCAGATGCGTCTGGGCCAGGAGCGCGTGTCGAGCGCGCTGGTGCATGTCGGCCAGATCCCACTGGGTGGCACGGCGACGGGGACGGGCTTGAACACCCATCCGAAGTTCGCTGCCGAGGTGCGCAAGCGGTTGATCCGTGAGTCGAAGTTGAAGCTGATCGCGCCGCCGGCCGATCCGTTCGAGGCGCAGGCCAACCGCGATGCCTTGGTCGAGCTGTCGGGTGCTTTGAAGGTCGTCGCCGTCTCGCTGACGAAGATCGCCCAGGACATCGCGCTGATGGGCTCCGGCCCCCGCACGGGCATCGGCGAGATCTTCCTGCCGGAGCTCCAGAAGGGCTCCTCGATCATGCCGGGCAAGGTCAATCCCGTCCTGCCGGAGGTCGTTCTGCAGGTGGCCGCCCAGGTCATCGGCAACGACACCGCCATCACCATCGGCGGCATGCAGGGCCAGTTCGAGCTCAACGTCCGCATCCCGCTGATCGCGCGGAACCTGCTGCAGTCGATTCACCTGCTGTCGACGACGACGGTGGCGTTTGCGGAGAAGTGCGTGGACGGGATCGAGGTCAACAAGGCGGGGACGAAGGCCTCGGCGGAGAACACGCTCGCGGCGGCGACCGCTTTGAATGGCGCGATCGGCTACGACGCCGCGGCCGCGATCGTCAAGGAGGCGTCAGCGTCCGGGAAGCCGTTGCGCGACGTGGCCCTTGCAGCCGGCGTCGACGCGAAGCTCTACGACGCGACCATCAATCTGCGCAAGATCGCGGCGGGCAACCAGGCCTAAGGGCGCTGCCCGCGCGGTCCGCGCCGCCTCCGCACGGTCCGGCACCCCTCCGCGCGGGTCCGGGGCGTCTCGTGGGGAATTATTCACCACGAGACGCCCCCC
>NZ_DASYJG010000041.1:0-121957 GCF_035996765.1 Baekduia sp. | reverse complement strand
TGGCCCTGGGTGACCATGCAGAAGCGATGGGCGCCGGCCGCCTCGGCCGCCTTGGCGTGCTCGAGGATCTGGTCGGGCTCCATCATCGCGTGCATCGGCGTCTCGGCCTCGGCGAAGCGCGACTGGGCGCAGAAGCCGCAGTCCTCAGCGCAGCCGCCGGACTTCGCGTTGACCAGGGAGCACATGTCGGTGCTGTCGCCGAACTGCTCCTGCCGTGCTTCCCACGCGCGCTCCACGAGCGCGAGGATCTGATCATGGTCCTCGAGCTCGCCAAGACGGACGGCTTCTTCGCGGGTGATGAGCGGAGGCATGCCCGGCACAGTAGGCACGGCTTCGGACGGGACGCCCGGCGCTGGAGCGCGCCGTGGGGGAGAGATCTGCCCCTGAGATCTAGCCGAATGGATGGCCGGTTTCGGCCGCGATCATCAGAAGTGGGGATGGCGAAATGTTGCTCACCAACCGATGATGTGGAGTACGTGGCTGCCGCCCCTCCGATCCGTGTTCTGCTGTGCGATGACGCCGAAGGCTTTCGGGCGCTGATGCGCTCCTCGCTGGCCGAGGATCCGTCGATCGAGATCGTCGGCGAGGCGGCCGACGGCGAGGCCGGGGTCCAGGCCACGGCCGAGCTGCAGCCCGACGTCGTCCTGCTCGACATGTCGATGCCGCGCATGGGCGGCCTGCAGGCGATCCCCAAGATGCGCCGCCGGGCGCCGGGCACGTCGATCATCGGCCTGTCGAGCCTGAGCGCGGCGCGGATGGCGGCGCCGTCGATCGAGATCGGCGCGCACACGTATCTGGAGAAGGGCACCGGCCTGGAGGACATCCGGGCCGCGATTCATCGAGCGGCCGATCGCTGAGCGTCGAACGCGTGCAACCCGCGTATATCGCGGGTTGCACGCGGTTGGCGTTCCTAGGGCAGGTCGAGTCGCACGCGCAAGGGCGCGTGATCGCTCGGCTTGGTCCCCTTGCGGAAGTCGCGCAGGATGCCGCACTCGCGCACGCCGCCGGCCAGCGCCTCGCTGACCAGCAGGTAATCGATTCGCAGCCCGAGGCCGCGGTGGAAGTGGCCTTGGCGGTAGTCCCACCAGGTGAACTGCTGGTCGTCGGGGTGGACCAGCCGGTAGGCGTCGAGCAAGCCGCCGTCGGTGATGATCGTCTCCAGCCGTTCGCGCTCCTGCGGCGTCACGTGCGTCTCGCCCTCGAACGCCGCGACGTCGTAGACGTCACGGTCATCGCGGGTGACGTTGAGGTCGCCGCCGACGATCACGGGTGTCCCGTCGGCACGCAGGTGCGCCACACGTGCGGCCATCGCGTCAAAGAACGCGAGCTTCTCGTCAAACCATGCGCTGCCCACCTCACGGCCGTTGGTCACATAGGCCGTGCACATCCGGATCCCGCCGACGGTCGCCTCGACCCAGCGGGCCTCGTCGGCCTGGACCTCGCCGGGAAGGCCCGCGGAGTCGTCGGCGAGCGCCAGGCCCTCGCGCGCCAGGATCGCGACGCCCGCCCAGCGCCCGGCGCTGTGGTGGACGGCCTCGTAGCCCGCCGCGCGCAGCTCGTCGACGGGAAAGTCGGCGGCCTCGACCTTGGTCTCCTGCAGCAACAGCACGTCCGGAGACTCGGTCTCCAGGAACTCCAGCACGCGCGGCAGGCGCGCCCTCAGCGAGTTGACATTCCAGGTGACGACGTCCATCTCACACCCCGCAGCACTTCTTGTACTTCTTGTCAGATCCACACCAACATGGCTCGTTGCGGCCCGGCGGCCACTCCACCGCGCCGCCCTCCTGGGCGACCTCGTAGGCCGCGCGCGCTCGTGCCTCCGCAGCGTCCTCGTCGATCTCGGCCTCGACGGCCAGCGCCCGCACGCGCGCCACGGTCAGCGGGACGACGACCGGATGGCGCGGCGCGCTCGGCGCGACGGCGCGCATCCGCCGGTCGAGCTCCAACGCGTAGGCGGCGTGGCCGTCCTCGCGCCAGTCGTCGGCGAAGCCCGGCCAGGCCTCGAGCGCCAGCGCGAACTCCTCGGGCGCGAAGAACGGGGTGGCGACCGGTGTGTCGGCGCCCTGCGCAGCGGCACGGGCGAGCGCCAGGCGCGCAGCCTCGTCGACTGGCCCGGGCTCCAGACCGGCGTCGGCCAGCGCCTCGGTGCGCGCGCCGACGATCTGGCGCAGCGTCTCGCCGTCGGCGCCGCTGTGCAGGGCCAGCTCCAGCGCGCGAGCGAAGCGCTCGGCGGCGGCGGCCGGCTCGTCGGCTTCGGCGTGCGCGTTGCCGGCCAGAAACGGCACGGTCGGGTCGCCCGGGTGCTCCTGCTCCAAGGCGGCCCAGAGCGCGTCGGCCTCGGCGCGGCGGCCCGCCAGGACGTGCATCCAGGCGACGTGCCAGCGCTGGTCGGCGCCGGTGACCTGCTCCAGCTCGCCGAGGACCGCGATCGCCTCGTCGTACTCACCGGCCTGCTCGAGCGCATCCACGCGCGCCTCCAGCGCCTCGACCACCTTGGCGGGAGGCTTGGCCGGGCTCATCGCCCCTGCCAGCGCGCCGGTCGCTTCTCGCCGAACGCGCGGACGCCCTCGGCCAGGTCCTCGGACTCAAAGCACGCCTTGCGCAGCGCGATCAGCTCGGCCTCGATCTCCGGATGCAGCGACGCCTCGGCGGCCAGGAGCGCGCGCAGCACGCGCTTGTTGCCGCGGACCGACAGCGGCGCGTTGGCGGCGAGCTGGGCGGCCCAGTCCAGCGCGAAGGCCTCGAGATCCTCGGCGCCGGCCAGCTCGTGGACCAGCCCCCAGGTCTGGGCCTCGCGCGCGCTGATGTTGCGCCCCAGCAGGAAGAGCTGGCGCGTGCGCGGCTCGCCGATCGCGTGCAGGAAGCGGCGCAGGCCGGTGTGGGAGTAGACGAGGCCGAGCTTGGCCGGCGGCATCCCGAGCTGGATGCCGTCGCGGGCGACGCGCAGGTCGCAGGCCAGCGCGAGCTCCAGTCCGCCGCCGATCGTGTGGCCGGGCAGCGCGGCGATCGTCGGGACATCGGTGGCGTCCAGCGCGTCGATCGCGCTCGTGAACGGATGGGCGACGAGCTTCTCGGCCTCGGCGGCGAAGACGTCGGGCGGGATGTCGCCGATGTCATAGCCCGAGGAGAACATCCCATCGGCGCCGGTGAGGATCAGGGCGCGCACGCCGTCAGCATCGGCGGCCCGCACGGCGTCGGCGATCCCGTCGAGGATCGCGTGGTCCAGCGCGTTGCGCTTGGCCGGATTGGAGATGGTCAGCCGCCGGACCCCGTCCAGCGGCGCATCGATCAGCAGTTCGCCCGCCATTGACGGGCGCAGGCTATTGGGTTGCGCGCTATTGCAGGACGACGAGCGTGTCGCCCTCGTTCACGGCCTGGCCCTCCTCGCAGAGGATCTCCTTGACCGTGCCCTCGTCCTCGGCCTCGACGGGCATCTCCATCTTCATCGACTCGAGGATCACGACCGTGTCGCCTTCAGCGACCTTGTCGCCGATCTTGCACTCGATCTTCCACACGGTGCCCGTGATGTGGGCTTCGATGTCGGGCATGCGCGGAACATAGGCAGGAGCCCGGACGTTGCAGGGGCACTCGACCGGTGGGCGGAACTCACGGGCCGATGTTCCGACCGGGTGGCGATAGAGGCCGGGCGCCGGGTGGCCCATGATGGTCGCAAGTGATCGGCCGGGGGACATCGCAACAGCGCACAACGTCTCCTCCTGCGACGACTCGCCGTTGTGCCGACCGATCGCCGTTCCGTGGTATGGCCTGACCCACCGTCCCGGAGCACACCTGGGGGCATTGCGCCGCATCGAGGAGGGACAGCCTCGATGCGGCGCACCCCGGGTGGCACCTACGCCGTCGCCTTCGCGGGTAGCATCTCGTCACCGTGAGCGAGCAGGACGAGCTGGTCAAGATGAAGGAGCAGGTCTACACCGACCCGCGGCCTTCCACCTACTTCGATCGCTTTCATGAACGCGCGCGTACCCGCGAGCCGGATTGGGTCTACGAGGCGACGCGCTCCCTCACGCTGCTGTACTCGTGGTCCTTCTTCCGCGCGCGGGTGATCAGCACCGACAAGGTGCCGCCGACCGGGCCGGTCATCCTGGCGCCCAATCACTTCTCGTTCATGGACCACTTCTTCGTGGCGGCCTCGATCCGGCGCAAGGTCCAGTTCATGGCCAAGTCGCAGCTCTTCAAGCCGCCGATGCAGTGGGTCTACACGCACGGCGGCGTCTTCCCGGTCCGTCGCGGCGCCCGCGATGAGGACGCGTTCCTGACCGCCAACACGATCCTCGGCCGCGGCGGTTGCATGGCGATGTACTGCGAGGGCGGCCGGTCGCGCACCGGCAAGCTCGCCGAGGAGGCCAAGCCCGGCATCGGCCGCCTGGCGCTGGAGACCGGGGCGACGGTCGTGCCGATCGCGATCCACGGCTCCTCGAAGGTGCGCAACTGGAAGCGCCTCGAGTTTCCGAAGGTGACGATCCAGTACGGCGACCCGTTCCGCTACGAGAAGATCGCCGAGCCGACGCGCGACCAGGCCAAGGCGACGGCCAACCAGATCTTCGACGCGATCAAGGTGCTCTACCACGGCCTGGAGGCGCACGGGCGCCGCGGGGCCGTCAAGCAGGTGCGCCAAGAGCGTCGGCTGGCGCGGCAAGCCGGCAAGAAGCGCACCGCCGCAGCGTGATCGCGCGGATCGCGGCGACGGCAGCGATCGCGCTCGCGATCTCTGGCCCGGCCGCTGTCGCGCGCGCCGCCGCGCCGTCGCCGGTCGCGCTCGTCCCGGTCGCGCGGTTCTCGGCCCCGGTGGGCGTCGTCGCGGCGCCCGGCGACGCCGGCCGTCTCTTCGTCGTCGAGCAGGCGGGCAGGATCGTGGAGCGCCGGGGGACGACCCAGACGGTGTTCGCCGATCTCACCGATCGCGTGAAGGCCGACGGCTCCGAGCAAGGGCTGCTCGGCCTCGCGTTTGCGCCGGACTACGCCACCAGCGGCAAGTTGTACGTCTTCTACACGGCGCGACCGCCGGCAGGCGCGGTGGTCGACGACAACGGCAGCGACCTGGTGATCAGTGAGCTGCACCGCGCCGACGCCGACCACGTCGACCCGGCCAGCGAACGCGTCCTGCTGCGCATTCCCCACCGCCTCGGCGAGTTCGAGAACGGCGGCCAGCTGGCCTTCGGTCCTGATGGGCGGCTGTGGATCGGCACCGGCGACGGCGGTGGCGACAACGATCCGTTCCACAATGCTCAGCGGACCGATCCCGCGACCGACGATGCCGCTCGCGGCGCCGATGCGCTGCTCGGCAAGATCCTGCGTGTTGATCCGGGGGCGGGAGATGGCTGCGGAGGCGCCTGCACGATCCCGGCCGACAACCCCGGCTTCGCCCAGCGCGAGGTCTGGGCGCTGGGCCTGCGCAACCCCTGGCGGTTCTCGTTCGATCGCCTGACCGGCGACCTCGCCATTGCCGACGTCGGCAACACCGTCTTCGAGGAGCTCGACCTCGCGCCGGCGCCCGCCCGCGGCCGCGGCGCCGACTACGGCTGGCCGGCGTTCGAGGGCACCGCACGGGTCGCGGGCACCGATGGTCCGCCGGCCGGCTGCTGCACCACGCCCGTGCTCGAGCGCGGCCACGACCAGCCCGACGGCTACAACGCGATCATCGGCGGCGTGGTCGTGCGTGACCCGGGCCTGCCGGCGCTGGCCGGGCGGTACTTGTACGCCAACCTGAGCAGCGGCCTGATCCAGGCGGTCCGGCTCGGCGCGGGCACCGCGTTTGACGACCGCTCGACCGGCCTGCGCGCGCCCGGGCTGACCTCCTTCGGGGAGGACGGCTGCGGGCGCGTCTACGCGACGACGCTCGACGGCGTCCTCTACCGCCTCTCCCAGGGTGAGGGCGCCTGCGATGCGGTCGGGGTGACGGTGGCGCCGCCGGCACGCCAGCGTGCGGCGGCCATCGGCAGCGTGCGGACGACGCTGACGTGCGCGATCGCGTGCACCGCCGGCGTGCGGGCGTCGTTGACGGTCGGCGGCGCGGTCGTCGGGCGCACGGCGACGCGGACGATGGCGCTGGGCGGTGGGCGCCGTGCGACGGTCGCGCTGCGCGTGCCGGCGACGATCCGCGCCACGCTGCGGCGGGCGCTGGTGCGCGGGCGAGTGCCGGGCGTGCGCTTCGTGGTCACCGCCCGTGCTGCCGACGGCGGGGCGCGGCGCCGCGCCACCGCGACCGCGCGCGTCGTGCGATGAACGGCCGAGACGTCCGCCGCAGCGTAGGCGCGGCGTGCGGGGGTAGGACCCGCCGCATGGAGCTCGGGGTTCGAGGATGGCGATGGGCGGTCGTTGTAGCGCTGACCGGGGTGGCTCTGGCGGTGGGCGCGGTGTCGACGGCGGGGGCCGCGGTCTCGCTGCTGCAGGTCGGCACGTTCGCCCAGCCGGTGTACGTCACGGCCCCGCCCGGCGATGCGTCGCGGCTCTTCGTCGTGCAGAAGTCCGGCAAGATCGCGGTGGTCCGCAACGGCGTGAGCTCGACCTTCCTGGACATCACGAGTCGCGTGCGCTCCTCGGGCAACGAGCAGGGGCTGTTGTCGATGGCCTTCCCGCCCGACTACGCGACGAGCGGCACGTTCTACGTGTACTACACCGCGCAGCCGCCGGGCGGCAGCGGCGCGCCGGGATCCGATCTGACCATCAGCGCCTTCCAGCGCACCGACGCCGACCACGCCGACCCGGGCAGCGAGCGCGTGGTCCTGCAGATCCCGCATCGCAAGTTCGACAATCACAACGGCGGCAACCTGCAGTTCGGACCCGACGGGATGCTGTGGCTGGGGACCGGCGACGGCGGCGACGCCAACGACTCGCTCGGCAACGCCGAGCAGACCAGCCCGACGTGGAACGACGCGGCGGCCGGCCATGACGCGCGGCTTGGCAAGCTGCTGAGAATCGATCCCGCGGCAGGACCTGGCTGCGACGGCCGCTGCACGATCCCAGCCGGCAACCCCGGCTTCGCGCAGCCCGAGATCTGGGCCAAGGGCCTGCGCAACCCGTGGCGCTTCTCGTTTGACCGCGCGACGGGTGATCTCGTCATCGGCGACGTCGGGCAGGACACGTGGGAGGAGGTCGACTTCGCGCCGGCGCCCGGCCGCGGGGTCGGCGCCGACTACGGATGGAAGACCTACGAGGGGCTGCATCCGCGAGGCAGCACCGCGCCGGCGGGCGCGCCGCCCGGCATCACGATGCCGGTGCTGGAGAAGGCCCATGCGGCGCCGGACTCGTTCTCGTCGATCGCGGGCGGCTACGTCGTGCGCGATTCGGCGCTGCCCGACCTGCTCGGTCGCTACCTCTACGCCGACACCTATCTCGGCGACATCCGCGCGGTGACGGTGGGGCCGGGCGGTGCAACCGCCGACACTGACACCGGCTTGCATGTCTCGACGCTCGCCTCCTTCGGCGAGGACGCCTGTGGGCGCATCTACGCCGTCTCGCTCGACGGCCCCGTCTACCGCCTGGCGCAGAGCGGCGACTGCGTGCTGCCGCCGTCGGCCGGTGGGCCCGGTGGCACGCCGGCCACGCCTGGCGCGCCCGGCGGCGGCGCCGGCGACCTGACCGTCAAGCTCACCGCCGCTGCGCGCCAGCGCCCGTGGACGACCGGCGTGGTCCGCGCTCGCGTCTCCTGCGAGCAGATCTGCGACATCACCGCCCGCGGGACCTTCCTGATCACCAAGGCCAACAAGAACGCCGGCACCGCCACCGTCAAGCTGCTGCGCACAGCCACGGTCAAGACGGCGCTCGCCGCGGGCGCCACGGTCTCGTTGAAGGCCAAGGTCTCGGCGCGCACGCGCCGCTCCCTGCTCGCCGCGCTGCACCGCGGCCGCCGCATCACGCTGCGCTTCGCGGTCACGGCCACCGACCGCGCGGGCCACACGCGCACGACGAGCGCCCGCTCGCGCATCACCCGCCGCTGACCCACCCGGGCCATCGAGGGACGAACAATGGTCGCTCAGCGACCATGAATCGTCCCTCGACGGGCCGTGCGAGCGTCGAGGACGACTGAACCACCGAGGGCGTGGTGCGTCGTCCCTCGATGGGCCTGGTCGCGGGGCGGTTAGCGGCGGATGTCTTCGCAATCGGACGCGACCTCGTCGGTCGCGTCGGCGAAGACGATGTCGTTGCCGTCTCCACACGAGACGCGGTCGAAGCCGCCGCCGACGACCTGGATGCGGTCGTCGCCCTCGTCGCCGGCGATGACGTCGTCGTCGAGGTTGCCGAAGATGGTGTCGTTGCCCGGACCGCCGTTGATGGTGTCGTTGCCGCGGTCGCCGGTGATCGAGTCGTTGCCCTCGTTGCCCAAGATGGTGTCGTTGCCGCCGCGGCCGTGCAGGGCGTCGTCGCCGAGGCCGCCGTGGAGCTCGTCGTCGTCGTTCTCGCCGTCGACGTAGTCGTTGCCACCGGCGCCGAAGAGCACGTCGGCGCCGTCGTTGCCGAAGAGCGAGTCGGCGCCTTCGGTGCCGACGAGGACGTCGTCGTAGACCGTCCCGAAGATGTTGTTAGAGGCCGGTGGCGCGTCGGTCGCGCCCTCGGCCGGCACCAGCTTGACGGTCTCGCACGACTTCAACGTGTCGCGCGTCGGGGCGTCCTGCTCGGTGTAGACCGTGTCACGCCCCGGGCCGCAGTCGACATTGTCGGCGTCACCGTCGGCGACGCGGATGTCATCGTTGCCGCGCCCGCCGCTGACGATGTCGGCCCCCGGCCCGGCCACCAGCTCGTCGTTGCCGTCTCCGCCGGAGATCATCCGGTCGTCGCCCGAGCCGCCGTCGAGCTGGTCGTCGCCCTCGGCGCCGTAGAGCGTGTCGCGGCCGGCGTCGCCGCGGATCGCGTCGTTGCCGTCCGGCCGAAGATGCTGTCGCCGCCGGTGCCGCCGTCGACCGTGTCGTTGCCGTCACCCGCGTCGATCCGCTCGCTGCCGGACCCGCCGAGCAGCGTGTCGTCGCCGGCGCCCCCGTCGATCATGTCGTCGCCGCGGTTGCTGTTGATGTAGTCGTTGCCATCGCCGCCATCGAGCAGCAGGTCGTTGCCGAGGCCGAGCTCGATGAGCCGGTCGTTGCCGGGGCCGCCGCGGAGCACGTCGTCGCCGTCGCCACCGTCGAGGCTGTCGTCGCCATCGGAGCCGTCGAGCTCGTCGTCGCCGGTCCCGCCGTTGGCATAGTCATTGCCTGGGCCGCCGTCGAGCGTGTCGTTGCCGGCCTGGCCGAGCAGGTGGTCGTCGCCGTCCTCGCCGTAGAGCTTGTCGTTGTCGGCGCCGCTGTCGAGCGTGTCGTTGCCCGCGCCGCCGTAGAGGAGGTCGGCGCCGCGGCCGCCGAGGGCGACGTCGTCGCCGCCCAGCGCGTTGATCTGGTCGCCGAGGCGCGTGCCGGTCAGCCTGTCGGGGCCGTCGGTGCCGGTGATCAGGCCGACGCCGGGCTGGACGGCCAGGCCGCGCGGATGGCCGCCGCCGGGCAGCTTGCGAACGGTCAGGCGCCGGAAGGAGAGCGCGCTGAGGACCGAGATCGTTCCGGCGCGCTCGTCGGCGGTGTAGAGCCGGACGCCGTCGGGGGCGACCGCGGGACGGCCGGGGCCTGTGCCGGTGGCGACGCGCGTGGTCACCCGGCCGCGCTTGAGGTCGAAGACGGCCGTCACGCGCGAGCCGGTGCCTGCCCCGACGATCACGTGGTGGCCGTCGCCGCTGACCGCGACGCCGCCGCCCGGGCCGCGTGCGGTCCGCATCACGCGGCCCAGGCGGCCGTGCGCGGTGTCGACGGTGGTCAGCGTCGCGCCCTTCTTGGTCGCGGTCGCGGCGTACGCGTTGCGACCGGTCGGCGCGAAGGCGATCCCGGTCACGCCCGCGAGCTGCAGGCGCCGGACGCCGCCGCCGAGCAGGTCGACGATCGCGATCCGCTGGGCGTCGAGCGCGACGACGGCCTTGGCGCCGTCGGCCGAGATCGCCACCGCGGCCGGCTTGCGCGCCTTGGCGCCGAGGTTGACCGAGCGCGTGACGGTCAGCGCGAGCGGGTCGATGGAGTCCAGCGCGCCCTTGCGGACGGCGACCAGTCGGTGGCCGCTCGCGCTGATCGCGATCGCCGTCGGCGTGCCGGTGAGCTGGATGTCGCCGACGCGGGCGCGGGCGTTGAGGTCGATCGCGGCGACACCGGCGCCGGCGGCGACGTAGCCGCGGCTGCCGTCGGGCGCCACGGCGACGGCGCGGCTGGCGCCCGACACGGGCACGCGGGCGACCAAGGCGCCGGACTGGACGTCGAGCAGCGTGGCGCTCGCCGTGCCGGTCGCGACGATCATCACCCGCGCGTGGGCGGCGGGCGCGGCGGCGAGGAGGAGCAGGGCCAGGACGGGGAGAAGGGTGCGACGCATCGCCTCCCCTAACCCTGACAGGGGGCCGGAGGTTCCGGTGTCGGGTGGAGCGAGATCCGTGTCGAGCAAAGGGTGCTATGGACCCTTTGCTCGACACGGACCGTCGGCCCGGGTGCGTCTGGTGTCCGCTGAGCGTGATGCCTCCGGGGTAGGTTCGAGGCCATGCCCAAGCTGCACGTCATCCTGGCCAGCACCCGACCCGGTCGCGCCGGCGAGCCGATCGCCGACTGGTTCGTCGAGCGCGCGATCGACCATGGCGCGTTTGAGGTCGAGCTGGTCGACCTCGCCGAGGTCGCGCTCCCGTTCATGGACGAGCCCAACCACCCGCGCCTGCGCCGCTACACGCAGGAGCACACCAAGGCATGGAGCGCGCGCGTCGACCGCGCTGACGCCTTCGTCTTCGTGACGCCGGAGTACAACTACGGCCTCACCGCACCGCTGAAGAACGCGATCGACTTCCTGCACTTCGAGTGGCAGCACAAGCCCGTCGGCTTCGTCAGCTACGGCGGCGTCGCTGCGGGCACGCGGGCGGTCCAGATGCTCAAGCAGGTCGTCACCACGCTGAAGATGGTCCCGCTCTTCGAGGCGGTGAACATCCCGTTCCACACGCAGTTCATCGACGACGAGGGCGCGATGGAGGCCAACGACGTCATGGTCAAGGCGGCCGCGGCGATGCTCGATGAGCTGGTGCTGACCGAGGCGATGCTGGCGCCACGGCGTGCGGCGATCCGCGAGGCCGAGGCGTCTTAAGGATGCGCGCCTTCGTGGCGGGCCTGGGCCCGCCACAGGCGTGCAGGCGGGCTATGTGCTGATGGTGTCGCTGTAGGTGTCGAACACGCGGTTCAGCGCTTCGACGCCGTGGCGGTTGTTGTAGATCTCGGACATGACGAGAGCGTTGGCGTCGTTGTCGGCGCCGATGTTGTCGAGCAGGTCGAGGTTGGTGTCGAGCAGGTCGTAGCGGCGGCGGTGCAGCTGTTGGACGTGGCCGGGGGTCAACGGCACCACGACAGTGTCTCTATGCGTGGCGGTGTCGGGGTCCCAGCTGAGCGCGTCGATGACCGCGGTCGCATCCCGGAAGATGTCGGCCAGCGCCAACTGCTTGGCGGGGACGTAGTCGATGAAGTCCTCGAGCGGCTCGTGGTTGAACATGAAGACCTTCTTGGCCTCGATGCGCAGCACGTCCGCGGTCGACGGATCGACGGTGATACGGCAGGCAGAGCTACCCTGGTGGGCACTCATAGGAGTCCTTTCTCCTTGGGTCATGCCCCCGGGCCGTTAGTGCGGTCGCGGGGGTCTAAATGTTAATTATGTCGCTATGGGAGTTTAGCGGAGGGGGCGGCGGAGTGGTCCTAGACTGTGCACATCACCGCGTCTGCGCCCAACTCTCCGAATCAGCCCCCGCAGCCGCAGCCCATCAAGCCGAGCCCGATGCAGGGCGAGACGCGCGGCTCCTGAGCGCACTAGGGCGGGAATCACATGTTCGCCGCGACGCTAGGCGTACACGGCGTCCAGCGCGGCCCAGGCCTCGGCGTCGTGGCCGGGGATCACGGGCGCGTCGGGATGGGCCGCAACCCAGTCACACACCCAGTCCAGCGACTTCTTGTAGGCATCGTCATCCCAGGTCAGCAGCGGAAGCAAGCTGTTGTCGATGGTCTTGCGCGCGTAGGCGGCGTCGCCGGTGAGCAGCAGCTCGCGGTCGCCGCTCAGGCGCAGGATGACCGAGCGGTGGCCGGCGGTGTGGCCGGGCGTGGAGACGAGGCGGACGAGGCCGTCGCCGAAGAGGTCGACCTCCTCCGCGCTGCCCGACAGCGTCTGCCATTGCTGGCCGGGCGTGGCGAAGAGGCGGGGCAGGAAGCCGTCCAGCATTCCGCCGCGCCGATGCGCGCCCGCCCACTCGCGCTCGTCGACGACGACGGTCGCGTCCGGGAACGCGCTGAGCCCGCTGGCGTGGTCGTAGTGCAGGTGCGTCATGACGATCAGCTCGATGGCGCCGGGGTCGAACCCGCGTTCCCGCAGCTGGTGGGGCACGGCCCACGACGGCTCCATCTCGATGGTGAACGCGACCTTCGCCGCGCGGCCCAATGCGGCGCCGATGTCGGTGGCGACCTGCTCGTGCAGACCGGTGTCGATGAGGAACGGCCCGGCCGTCGGATGCTCGACGAGGAAGGCCGGGATCGGCAGCCAAACCCATCGTGAGCGGGGAATGTGGAGGCCGAAGCCCCTAGCCATCGCCAGCGGCTTCGGACCGCCGGGGCGCTTGTAGAAGGCCGGCATCGCCTTCATCTGCGCGGTGCGCAGCGGGTGGACGCGCACGCCCTCGGTCGACGCTCCGCCCGTTCGGCCGCCGGTCAGCGGGAGGTCGACGGGGCGCGGTGACGGGGGCTTCATCGCGCAGACCCTAGATGTAGGGTCCGCTCCGTGCTCGACGTGCTGCGCCCCGGAGTTCTGGATGACCTGACGCTCTGCGTCGTCGGCGACGGTGCGGGGGAGCGAGAGCGCGCCGCCGCGCTCGGCGCGCGCGTGGTGACGGTGGATGGCGACCTCGCCGATGAGGATGCCGTCTCGGTCGCCGTCGGGGCGCTCGGCCGCATCGATGTGCTGGTGGTTGATGCCGCCTCGGCGTTCGTCGCCGCCGGCGGCGGGATGGCCGGACTGCGGCGCGCGGTCGACGATGGCTGGAACGTCGTGCGCGCGGTGGTCAACGCGTCGTGGGTCACCGAGGAGGGCGGCACACCGAGCGGTGGCAAGGTGGTCTTCCTCGCCCCGGCCGCCGATGCCGGCGAGCATGCCAACGCGGTCGGCGCCGCGCTGGAGAACGCCGCCCGGACGCTGTCGGTCGAGTGGGCGCGCTTCGGCGTCCGGATCACCGCGGTGCGGCCACGCGAGGGTGCGTCTGATGACGAGCGCGCCGAGCTCGTGGCGTTCTTGGCCTCGCCGGCCGGGGACTACTTCACGGGGTGCTCGTTCTACCCCGGCGCTGCGCTATAGTTGCGCGCGCAACTAGTTCTCGCCACCACCCACGCCTCGCGGAGGTCTCCATGCAGCTCCAAGGCATCCATCACATCAGCGCGATCACGGGCGACGCCCAGCGCAACCTCGACTTCTACACGCGGGTCCTCGGCCTGCGGTTGGTCGCCAAGACCGTCAACCAGGACGACCCGTCGGTCTACCACCTCTTCTACGCCGACGAGCAGGGTCACCCCGGCTCGGAGCTGACGTTCTTCGAGTACCCGCACGCAATCCCCGGGCGCCCGGGCGCCGGCATGGTGCACCGGATCGTCTGGCGCGTCGGAACGCTCGCGGCGCTGGACTTCTGGTTTGAACGGCTCGGCCTGCTCGAGGTGCCCGTTACGCGCGACGAGGCAGCCGGCTCGGTCCGCTTCTCCGACCCTGAGGGCCTCGATCACGAGTTGGTGGTCAACGCCACCGGCGACGCGCCGCTGGCCGCCGAGCATCCGGAGATCCCGCCGGCCCACGCGTTGCAGGGCTTCGACGGCGTCCGCGCCTACGCGACCGACCCGGCGCTCAGTGGTGCGCTGCTCGAACAAGTGCTCGGCGCCGAGAAGACCGCCGACGATGTCTGGACGCTGCGCGGCGACGCGCGCGGGGGCTGGATCGCCTACGACCCGGCGCCGGCCGAGCGCGGCCGCCAGTCCGGCGGCAGCGTCCACCACGTCGCCTGGGGCACCAACGTCGCCGAGCACCCGCGCTGGCAGCAGCGCTTCGAGGAAGCGGGCCTGCCGACGAGCGGCATCATCGACCGCACGTACTTCAAGTCCATTTACTTCCGCGAGCCCTCCGGCGTCCTCTTCGAGATCGCCGACGACGCACCCGGCTTCACCATCGACTCATCCGTCGAGGAGCTCGGCCGCAAGATCATCCTGCCGCCGCAGTTCGAGCCCCGGCGAGCGCAGCTCGAAGCGCGGCTGACGCCCCTGCCCGACCCCCGCGCGGGCTGGGCGACGACGACGTAGGGCACGAAGCGGCGCTCAGCCCTCGAAGTCCACGCGCGCCGCGGCGCACGCCCGCCGAACGAGATCCCTGCCGGGATCGCGGTCGAGCCGGATGGCGTGCCGCGGCGCGATGATCGCTCTCGGTCTGACCCGGCCTGCCCACAGGACATACGCGCGGCCGGAGTCGTTCTGCCGCGAGGTCCAGGCGATGCCGTGCGGCCGTGATCGCGAGCCCCAGAGGGCTTGGGCCCAGCGGGAGGTGTACGGGTAGTCCGCCTCATCGCAGTCGATGACGTGCTCGCGGAGGAGGCCCAGGCGCGTCAGTCCCGCGCCGTGGAGACGGGCGACCCGGATGGTGCGGGTGAGCCGGATGACGCAGAGGTCTAGCGGTTCGACCTGGAGCCCGTAGAGCCGTGGACGGGCGGCGCCGCCGCGCAGCGCGGTCACGCCGCGAAGCACGGCTTCGGCCAGGGCCGTCTCGACGTCCGAGGCCACGTAGGCTGACGGGACGACGGTGCCGTGGCGGTCGTCGATCGGACGAAAGCGCGCCGAGCTCGACGTCGGGTTGAAGTCCAGCGGGCCCCAGCGCCGGTCGTACACGCGGACCAGCTCGGTGCCCGCCGGGACCTCCTCCAGCAGCGGGTCGAGCTTCGCGGGAGCGGGGACGTCGGGGCGCTCGCTCACAGCGGCGACGGCTCAGCCAACCGCTGCGCCGCGTCCAGCAACGTGCTGTCGTCTTCCTCGTCCAGGAGGTCGAGGGGTCGCCGTCCGCGCAGCCAGCCGTTGCTTGTCGTCCACCACAGCGCGACCTCCCACGGGGACATGCGGTCGACCGGCAATCGCTCCAGGACGTCGGCGACGACCGTCCTCAGCTCGCCTTCGTCATCGAACTGGAACGCCGGGTAGACGGTCTGCCCCTCGTAGGTCACGCCGAAGAGCCGGCCTTCCTTGCGCCAGCGGGCGGCGAGCGCGTGGCGATTGCGCGCGCGCGACCGCTCGTGGGCGATTTGCTCGCCGGTCAGTGCGCCGAACTCGCTCAGCAGCTCGGCGCGGCGCTGTCCGTTGCGCTGGCTGAGAACCGCGGCCGCCTCGGATACGAGGTCGACGGGCGGCGTCATCTGCTCGACCAGCGTCTCGAGGCGATCGTGGACCGCTTGGCGCTTGGCGGTGGCGCGGTCGCTCGTGTCGACCACGAGGACGAGCTCGCGCTGCGTCGCGAGCGCCTTTTCGATGGCCTCGGCAAATCGGCCGGCTACCGCGAGGGTCGGTGCTGCCGCCAGGAAGAGCTTGTGCAGCCGCCGCAGCTCATCGGCATCTGCCGCGACGATCTCGTCGTCGTTCATGAGTGGCATGAGTTCAGCAGCGTTGCTCATCTCACTCACAGTATCGGCCATCACCGTCGTGGCTGCAAGTGGGGCTTGTGGGCTCAGACTAGGTCGTGCCCCGCACGGCGCAGCGCGCCGAGGGCGGCGTCGAGCTGGGTGCCGGGCACGAGGATCCAGTCGGTGTCGTGCGTGGCGATCGGGAAGATCGGGACGTTGGCGCGGGCGAGTGGGCCGGAGAGCGCGGCCATGACGCCGGTCAGTGCGAGGTCGAGCGGGCCGATGACCTCGAGGATGCGCCAGCCGGGCACGACGGTCGTGCCGCCGTCCGGGTCTGGCGCCGGTGCGAGATCCTCCAGGCAGACCAGCGAGCGCTCCTCGCCGACCTCGGTGAGCGACCAGAAGCCCGTCCCGCGCGGCGGGACGGCGGGGGCGTCGTCGGTGTCGGCCAGTCGACAGACCGCGTACTCGCCGTCGAGGACGCGCAGCCTCATCGCGGCGCCCACGGGACTTCGACGGCGTCCTCGGTCGGCGAGTTGCGCGCGACGACGTACTCGGCGTCCTCGCTCGCCGACGGGTTCTCCAGCACGTGCGTCTCGCGCGGTGGCACGTACAACATGTCGCCGCGCTCAAGTGCGACAACATGCTCGAGCCTGTCGCCCCAGCGGATCAGCATCTGGCCGCTGAGCATGTAGCACGCGCTCTCGCAGTCGGCGTGGAAGTGCGGCCGCGAGCGCGCGCCGGCCGGCAGCCGGAAGATCCCCATGAACAGGTGCTCGCTGCCCGCCGTCTCGCGCGAGATCTCGTGGCCGCCGACGACGCCACGCGGCTCCTCGTGAGGTGCGGCGCCGGGGCGGATGACCTTCATGGGCCGGGTGGGTCGGTCGGCAGGTCGTAGTCCAGCCACTCGGACTTCCGTCCCCCGACGCGGTCGTAGACCGCTTGGGCACGGTGGTTGTCCTTCGCCGTCTGCCAGAGCAGATGCGGTGCGCCGTGGGCGCGTGCCGCGTCGGCGCAGGCGGCGATCAGCGCCTCGGCGACCCCCCCGCCACGTGCGCTCTCGGCGACGAAGAGGTCGTTCATCACCGCCGCGCGCGCCGCCCGCAGCGTCTGCCAGGTCCAGTAGATCGTGGCGAACCCTACGGCCCTACCGCTTCCGTCGCGGGCGATCAGCTGGATCCCGTCGCGCTGCGGATCCGCAATGAGCGCCCTGCTCAGCGCCAGCAGGGCCGCATCGCTCGGCGCCACCTCGTAGAAGTCGCAGTAAGCCCGCATCAGCGGGAGGAGGTCGTCGAGATCCTGCTCGCCGACGAGGTGAACTTGAGCTGGAGTGGTCATCTCAGGAGACCGGGCTTCGCCCTACCGTCCTCATGGCTCTGCCTTCAGGAGTGCGGAGACCGGTTCGCCGTTCGTCCATGTCAGCTTGTCATGCCGGTGAACTGCCCGCCGGTGACGTTGAGCACCTGCCCATGGACGAAGTCGCTCCACGGTGAGCAGAGGAAGAAGACGCCGCCCGCGGCCTCCTCCGGCGTTCCGGGCCGGCCGAGCGGGATCACCATGGAGGCCATGCCCCGCATCTGCTCGGGGATGCCGAGCTGGACCTTCTCGCCGTCGATCTCCATCTGGTTCTCGTCGACCTTGGAGGCCGTCAGCCGCGTCTCGATCCAGCCGAAGGCCACCGCGTTGACGTTGATCTTGAACTGGCCCCACTCCTTGGCCAGTGTCTTGGTCAGACCGACCACCGCGCTCTTGCCCGCGCTGTAGTTGGCCTGGCCCGCGTTGCCCATCGTGCCCGAGATCGAGGAGATGTTGACGATTTTGCGGAAGACCTCGACGCCCTCGGCCTTCTCCGCCTTGGCCGGCTCGCGCAGGTGCGGCGCGGCGGCGCGCACGACCTTGAACGGGACCGTGACGTGGATGTCGAGCATCCGCTGCCACCAGTCGTCGCTCATCTTGTGGATCGGTGCGTCGAGCGTGTAACCGGCGTTGTTGACGATGATGTCGAGCTTGCCCCAGCTGTCGATCGCGGTCTGGACCAGCTTGTCCGGCGCGTCGCCCTTGGTCAGGTCTCCGGCGAAGACGGCGGTCTCGCCGCCGATCTCCGACGCGGTCTGCTGGGCGGCGTCGCCGTCGAGATCGTTGATCACGACCTTGGCGCCTTGCGCGCTGAGCAGCTCCGCGGTGGCCCGGCCGATGCCGCGGGCCGAGCCGGTGACGATGGCCACCTTGTCATCGAGAATTCCCATCGCGCGATCCTAGTGGCGCGACATTCTTCCCACGTGCGCGTACATCTGGGATACGGTCGTTCCGGGTCTGCAGGAGGAGCTGGGTCGTGGAGTCACACGAGGTCAGGACGGCGATCGTGGGCGTGTTGCGTCCCACGATCGGCCGCCTGACCGACGAGGTTCTCGCAAGCGTCGTCGAGGCCGTGCCGCCCTTCGAGGAATGGTGGGGCGGGAGCTTCGATGTCCGCGACGGCGTCGAGCAGGGCATCCGTGGGTTCTTGGAGCGGTTGGAGTCGGGCGCGGAAGATCGGCTGCCGGGCCACGACGTCTTCTTCGACTTCGGCCGCGGCGAGCTGCGTGCGGGCCGCTCGGTCGGCTCGGTCCTGGCCGCCTACCGGGTCGCCGCGCAGGCGGCGTGGCGCGGGATGGCCGACACCGGCCACGACGCGGGTATCGAGCCGCGTGCGCTCTACGGGCTGGCCGACGCGATCTTCGCCTACATCGACCAGCTCTGCGCGGCCACGGTCGAGGGCTACGCCTATGAGCAGTCGATGGCAGCGGTCGAGCGCGTCGACGCGCGGCGGCGGCTGGTCGAGCTCGCCGTCCGGCAGGACGGGCGAGGGCTCTCGGCGCCGGAGCTCGCCGGCGCGGCCGCCGACGCCGGCTGGCGGCTGCCCGCACGGCTGGCGGTCGTGGCCTTTCGCGACGAGCGCGTGGCGCGGGTCGCGTCACGGCTGCCGCCCGACGCGCTAGTGGCGCGCGTCGATGGCACGGGCTGGGCGATCGTCGGCGACCCCGACGGTCCCGGTCGTCGCGCGACCGTGCAGCAGGGCTTGACGGGCGTGCGCGCCGGCGTCGGGCCGGCCGTCGCGGCGGTCGCCGCCGCGGAGTCGGCGCGGCTGGCCGAGCGCTCGCTCGCGTTGGCGCTCGGCGCGCCCGGCCCGGTCTGGGCCGACGACCGGCGCGTCGATCTCCTCCTGCTCGGCGACCCCGGGGTGGCGCAAGGGCTGGTCGACGACATCCTCGGCCCGCTGGCCTTGGCACCGGACGCGACGCGCGAGCGTCTCGTCGAGACGTTGGGCGCGTGGCTCGAGCACCAGGGCGAGGTCCGGCCGACCGCGCAGCAGCTGCACGTGCACACGCAGACCGTGCGCTACCGCGTGGCGCAGCTGCGCGAGCTGCTGGGCGACCGCATGGGCACTGCCGAAGGGCGGCTGGAGCTCGAGCTGGCGCTAAGGGCCAGAAGCCTCGCGGCTCCTGGCCCTCCTTTCACGCCCGCTTCCGGTCCTGCGACCTAGCCCACGATCGCGCGAATGGCCGGCACGTCGCCGTTGGCGTAGCCGTTGCGCGTCGGGTGGTAACTGTCTGCCGTGTGGAAAATCGTCAGTCCGTTCGTGAACGGGTTGCTCGCGCAGACGTCGTGGCCGGCCCAGTAGGGGTTGACGTCGGCGTAGTCGAAGCCGTGGGCGAGCGCCCGCGTCTTGATGGTGGTGTTGAGGCTGTCGACGAGCGCCGTCAGCGACGTCTCCTCCGAGGACGACACGCCCGTGGCCGCCAGGCAGGTGTGTGGCGGGCTGGCGAACGGCCGGCCGTATCCGAGGACGACGACGCGCGCCGTGGCCGACTTGGCGCGGATCGCGTTGTAGGTCGCGTCGAGCTTGGCCGGCAGCTGCGTGTTGATCTGGTTCTGCGACGTGGCGATCTGCGACGAGCAGCCCAGCGTCGTGCAGGCGATGATCAGGTTCGTGAACCCGATGTCGTTGCCGCCGATCGTGATCGTCACGAGCTTCGTGTCCGACGTCACCGAGTTGACCTGGCTGTTGATGACGTCACCCGTGACCGCGCCGGCGCAGGCGACGAACGTCAGGGCGTAGCCCTTCTGCTGGGAGAGCAGGTACGGGTAGGCGAAGGTGTTGCGGTTGCAGTTGGCGTCCAGGTTGGTGCTGTTGGCTCCGTTGCCGGCCGAGTAGCTGTCGCCGAGGGCGACGTACTTGTCGGCGGCGAACGCGCTGGCCGTGAGCGACAAGACGAGCAGGAGCGCACCGAGGATCGGTGCGGAAATACGACAAAAACGCTTCATTGGGCAGACACTCCTCGATTGGTTAGACCCGGCGCGACCGTACCCCTGCCGCCCGGCCCGCGTCCTCGTCCGCTCGCCACACCTTGAAGGTGTGCGCTTGTGCTATTGCACAACCACTCAGCGATTTTGTGAGGTTTCGTCCCGCAATCGGCCCAAAATCGGGACGGAGAGCAAGATCGCGGCCGCGCAGACGCCCCACATCGCCTGGTAGCCGTCGGTTCCGGAGAACGGTCCGTCGAGCACGCCGATCGCGATGCCGGCCAGGAGCGGCCCGAGGGCCGTGCCGACGCCGCGGCTGACGCTGTAGAGACCGGTCGTCAGCCCGTGGTCGTCGTCTTTCATCAGCGGGATCAGCAGCGCGTAGGGCAGCGTCATCACGACGCCGCCGCCGAAGCCGACCAGCGGCGTGACCGCGCCGACGACGATCGCGTTGTTGACGATGAAGGGCACGAGCAGGCCGGCGCCGTAGATCAGCAGCGACACGCGCATGACGCGCACGGTGCCGAAGCGATCGGCCAGCCGGCCGCTGATCGGCGTCGCGGCGGCGATGAAGACGGCGGTCCCTGCCACCGCGAGGCCCGCGAGCCCCGTGCCCACGCCCAGGCCCTTGGTGAGGTACAGGATGATGAAGGTCTTGGTCGCCCCCAGCGAGAGCTCCCACAGTCCGTTGGCCACCATGAACGCGCGCAGATCCGGGCGCCGGACGACGAGGTCGCGCAGCCGCTGCAGGTCCTCGCGCAGCCCGGTCGAGCTTCCGGCGGCGTGGTCGGTGTCGGTGCGCCGGCGTGGCAGGAGGGCCAGGAAGATGCCGACCGCCGTCGCGGTCAGCGCCGCGCCGACCAGGAACGGCACCGGCTTGCCGAGCGTCAGCAGGACGCCGCCGGTGGCGATCGCGATGATCGTCCCCAGCCCGCGCCAGAGGGCCTGCGTGCTCT
The DNA here is from genome assembly GCF_035996765.1 of Baekduia sp. NCBI lineage: Bacteria > Bacillati > Actinomycetota > Thermoleophilia > Solirubrobacterales > Baekduiaceae > Baekduia > Baekduia sp. The sequence goes on along the minus strand of NZ_DASYJG010000041.1, from coordinate 101,047 downwards.
GGCCACGCCCCGCGATCTCGGGGTCGATGAGGTCGGGATAGAGCGCGCGGTAGGGCTCGTAGGCCACGAAGTAGGCGGCGAAGAAGACGACCACGGCCACCAGCGCGTACGGCAGGCTCGTCGCAAAGCCCATCGCCGCCAGCGCGACGACCAGCACCGGTGAGCCCCAGCGCACGAACGGCAGTCGGCTCGTGCGCCGGTCAGAGAGCGCGCCGGCGGGCACCGCGATCAGCAGGGCCATGATGCCTTCCACCGCGATCAGCAGGCCGACGACGGTGCTCGAGTGCGTGAAGTCCTGCGCCAGCACCGGCAGGTAGGTCGTGGCGATCGTCGTCGCCAGCGCGTAGGCGAAGGTGGGAAGGCCGAGGACGGCCAACAGCTGCCACTCGCCGGGCTGGAGCCCGCGGTCGCGCTGCTGGTCGCTGGAGGTGGCCACTGCGCCGAGGCTTACCCCGGCGGCGCGGTTCTCCAGCGCCAGGAACTAGAGCGACGCGCTCTGGACCAATACGCCCGGTTCCTCGTGACCTCTGCTTAGAGCGCCAGCACCTTGGCCAGGATCTCGCGCATGATCTCGTCCGTGCCACCGCCGATCGGCCCCAGGCGCGCGTCGCGCGCCATCCGCTCGATCTCGTACTCCTCCATGTAGCCCGCGCCGCCGTGGATCTGCAGGCAGGTGTCCATGACGTCAAAGCACGCGCGCTGGGTGGCGAGCTTGGCCATCGTGACCTCCTTGACCGCGTCGCCCTCGGTGCTGACGAAGCGCCGCAGCGCGTCGTAGGTCACCACGCGGGAGACGTGGACGGTCGTCGCGATCTCGGCCAGCTTGTGGCGCAGGACCTGGTGGCCGGTCAGCGCCTTGCCGAACGCGCGGCGCTCCTTGGCGAAGGCCACCGTCTTGTCGTAGGCGACCTGCATCGCACCGACCGCACCCAAGGCCATGACCAACCGCTCCCACTGGAAGTTGGCCATGATCAGGTAGAAGCCCTCGTTCTCGCGGCCGAGGAGGTTCTCCTCGGGCACGAAGACGTCGTCAAACGACATCAACGCCGTGTCGGACGCGTGCCAGCCCATCTTCTCGATCTTCGACGCGCTCACGCCGTCCTGGCGGTCGATGATGAAGAAGCTCAGGCCGTGGTGGCCGCCCTCGCCGGTCGTCTTGACCGCGGTGACCCAGAAGTGCGCGCGCACGCCGTTGGTGATGAACATCTTCGAGCCGTTGATCACCCAGCCGCCGTCGACGCGCTTGGCGTGGCTCTTGATGCCGGCGACGTCGGAGCCCGCATCAGGCTCGGTGATCGCCAGCGCGCCGATCTTCTCACCGGCGATCGCGGGGGCGAGGTAGCGCTCCTTCTGCTCTTCGGTGCCGAACTTGGCGATCGGCGGCGTGGCGATGTTGATGTGCGCGCCGACGCCGGCGGCCACGCCGCCCGAGCCGCAGTGGGCCAGCTCCTCGGCGAGGACCGCCTCGTGGAGGTAGTCGCCGCCTTGGCCGCCGTAGCGCTCCTCGTACTTCAGCCCGAGGAAGCCGTGCTGGGCGAACGCGCCGAAGACGGAGTCCGGGAACCAGCGCGCTGCTTCCCACTCGGTCGCGTGCGGGCGCAACTCGGCGAGCACGAAGCGGCGGACGGACTCCCGCAGCGCCTCGTGCTCTTGGCTGAACGGCGGCTCTGGGATGGCCACCTCGGCCTACAAGCCGTACGAGCGGCCGATGACCTCGAGCATGATCTCGTCGGTCCCCGCGCCGATGCGGTTGAGGCGCATGTCGCGCCAGACGCGCTCGACGCCGTACTCGGTCATGTAGCCCGCGCCGCCGTGGATCTGGATGCACTCGTCGGCGACCTCGACGGCGATCCGCGCGGCGTGCAGCTTGGCCATCGAGATCTCGCGGACGGGGTACTCGCCGTTGTTGAAGCGCCAGGCCGTCATGTAGGTCAACTGCCGGGCCGTCTCGATCTTGGTGGCCATCTCGGCGAACTTGTGGCGGATGACCTGGAACTTGCCGATCGAGCGGCCGAAGGCCTGGCGCTCCTTGGCGAACTGCAGCGTCATGTCGAAGCAGTGCTGCGCGCCGGCGACGCAGCCGGCGGCGCCGATCAGCCGCTCGCCCTGGAGCTCCCAGCTGATGTGGTAGAAGCCCTTGCCCTTCTGGCCGAGGATCGCGGAGGCGGGGACGCGCACGTCCTGGAACGCCAGCAGCGCCGTGTCGGAGGAGTGCATGCCGAGCTTGCTGAGGCGCTGCTCGCGGATGACGCCGGGGGCGTCCATCGGGACGAGGAAGAGCGTGATGCCGCCGTGGCCTGCGTCCGGATCGGTCTTGGTGACGAGCACGATCACGTCGGCGCGGTGGCCGTTGGTGATGTAGGTCTTGGACCCGTTGATGATGTACTCGTCGGTCGCGGGGTCGTGGACCGCGCGGGTCTTGATGCCGGCGACGTCGGAGCCCGCGTCGGGCTCGGTGATGCCGAGGCAGAGGATCTTCTCGCCCTTGATCGCGGGGACGACCCACTCCTGCTTTTGCTCCTCGGTGCCGAACGCGAGGATCGGCGGCATCGCCATGTCGGTGTGGACGGCGACGCCCATGGCCAGACCGCCGGAGCGTGCGTGCGTGATCTCCTCGGCGAGCACGAGCGACGTGTAGTAGTCGCCGCCCTGGCCGCCGTACTGCTCGGGCTTGTCGAGGCCGAGGAAGCCGAGCTCGCCCATCCGGGTGAAGACGGAGTCGGGGAAGGTGGTCGCCTCCCACTCCTCGGCGTGGGGCGCCAGCTCCTTCTGCGCGAAGGCGCGGATCGACTCGCGCAGCTGCTCGTGCTCGTCGGTGAAGATGAAGTGCTTGCGGCTTGCCCCGAAGTCGGGCTTCAGGACGTCGTTCTCTGCGGTGGCCATGGCTGGACGGTAACGGCCCCGCCGTCAGAAGTAAACAGTGGCACGTCCTACTTTCAGCTGGCGGCAGGTCGGGTCGAGGGAGCGGTGAAGGCCAGGGCGCAGGTCTCGCCGACGTGGCGGCCCGCCTCGTCGACGGTCATGCGGCCGGCGTTGACCTCGACCATCGCGACGACGCCGAGGCCGCGCAGCGTCGTGAGGATCCACATGATGGGCACGTCGTCGCGCAGCTCGCCGCGCTCCTGGGCCTCGGTGAAATAGGCCTCGAGCGGGGTGGTGATCGCGTCGATCGGGTGCAACGCCCGCACGCGGAGGTCGGGGTGCGCGTCGATGAAGCGGTAGCGATCGCCGATCGCGATGAAGCGCGGGCCGAGCTCACAGAGCAGCTCCCGCGCCGAGTGTGCGGAGCGCAGCGCTTCCTCGATCGTTTCGGCGGCGTCGCGGATGACCTCGGCGAAGAGCGCGTCGATCAGATCCTGACGCCGCGGGAAGTGGCGGTACACCGTTGTCCGGCCGAGCCCGGAGGCGTCGGCGACCTCCTGCATCGTCGCCTGGGGGCGCTGCGCCAGGAGCGCTACGGCCGCGGCGAGCACGGTGCGCCGATTTCGGCGTGCGTCGGACCGCAGTCGGGCGTCGGATGTCGCGTCGGTCATGGTGTCCCTCCCCCAATGATGCCGTAGCGGATCACGGCGTGGGAAGGCACTCTTCCGGATTGGCTCAGCCTCATACTGTTCGGTAGCCGCTCAGGCGTTCTATGTGGCGCGTAGACGCTCGTGTTGCCGAGGTGGCACAGAGGGCTTCCGGATGCCCCGCAGGCCGACTCCATGCTTTGCTTGCAGATCTCATGGCCTACGAGACCGTCCGTTACGACGTTGCCGACACAGGAGTCGCGACGATCGCCCTCGACCATCCCGAGACGCGCAACGCGTTGTCCGATCAGGTGCTGGACGACCTACTGGCAGCCTTCACGGCGGCCCGCGACGACGATGCGGTCCGCTGCGTGGTGCTGACCTCCACCCACGAGAAAGTGTTCAGCAGCGGTGGCAACCTCGCGGGATTCGCCGAGGGCGTGCCGCTCATTCACAAGCACTTCGGCACCAACCGCTTCCCGGCGCTCTTTCAGCTGATCGGCGAGCTGGGCAAGCCATCGATCTGCGCGGCCAACGGGCATGTGCTGGCCGGCGGCCTCGGCCTCGCGCTGGCCTGCGACCTGATCGTCGCGCGCGATGGCGTGACCTTCGGGACGCCGGAGATCAACGTCGGCGTGTTCCCGTTCATGATCATGGCGCTGATCTACCGCAACGTCGGGCGCAAGAAGACCAACGAGCTGCTGCTGCTCGGCGAGCGCATCGATGCGGCCGAGGCCGAGCGGATCGGGATCGTCAACAAGGTGGTCGCGCCAGACGACTTCGAGGCGGCGGTGCAGGAGTGGGCGGTCAAGCTCGCGAGCAAGTCCCCCGTGTTGATGCGCCTGGGCAAGGACGCGATGTACCGCCAGCAGGATCTAGCCTTCGTCGACGCGTTGGAGTTGTTGCACCACAACCTCACGTTGGCGTTCTCGACGGAGGACATCCAGGAGGGCGTGGCCGCGTTCTTCCAGAAGCGCGCGCCGGAGTGGAAGGGCAGATGACGAAAGCGGTGGCGTTCTTCGAGAAGCGGGAGCCCGAGTGGAAGGGGCGATGAGCCCGGAACCCGCCGTCGTCGGGATGCTGTGCCGCTCCTCGGAGCGCGTCGAGGGAGCAGCCGCCGGGACCGAGGCGCTCGCCCGCGAGCTGGCCGAGCGCTGCGCGGTGGATGTGCGGCTGATCGGCCGCCCGAGCCCGATGAAGGTCGTCGGCTGGGAGGAAGACCTGCGCGGCTCGCGCGGCTGCTTGCTGGAGGCCGGCGGGCAGGTCGACGACGCGCTGAGCGACGGCCGCTACCCGGTCCTCGTCGCGCCCGACTGCTCGGTCAGCATGACGACGCTGCCGACGGTCATCCGCCACCACCCGGGCGCCACGGTGCTGTGGCTGGATGCTCACGCCGACTTCAACACGCCCGACACGACGGTCTCCGGCTACCTCGGCGGCATGTGCCTCGCGGCGGCCTGCGGGCTCTGGGCCGGCGGCTTTGACCTGCCGGCGGTCGACCCGACCGCCGTCGTCACCTGCGGCCTGCGCGATCTCGACGGCGCCGAAAGCGTGCTGTTGGAGACCAACGGCGTCGTGCGCATCAGCCGCCCCGGGCTGCTGGCCGAGGCGCTCGCCGGCCGCGACGTCTTCGTCCATCTGGACCTCGACGTCCTCGATCCCTCCGTCATCACCTCGCCCTTTCCGGTCTCTGGCGGCCTCAGCGACGGCGGCCTGCGCACGCTGCTGACCGAGGTCGCGGGCGCATGCGACCTCCTCGGCTGCGAGATCGCCGGCTTCCACGACCCGACGCTGGCCGAGCTGATCGCGAGCGTCGTGGAGCCGCTGTTGTCGTAGCCGCTCGCGAGGACGACCGAGGTCGCTTAGCGTTGGGTCATCGTGCGCTGCAACGTCTAGCCGGAGGGGATGCGAACATGTGTTCCCATGCGTAGTTCGACTTCATCTCCCAATCAAGGACCGTTTCTAGGCCGGATGCTCCTGCTCGGAAGCGCATACGCGCCCGTGGCGATCATCGTCGGGCTTCGCGTACTGCCTCATCGTGGGGGATGGATTGCAGTGACGTTCGGTGGCGCGGGCATTGCAGTGTGGCTAGCGTTCCTCTGTTGGTTCCCATCAAGGTCGCAGCCTCGGGAGGTCGTGCTTGGTGAGGTCGAGCCGATCGACGGCGAGGTGACCGCCTATGTCGCGTCGTTGCTTTTGCCCCTCGTTGCCGTGGGCAACCCAGACGCTGGAGATCTCGGTGCCTACGTGGTGTGCGCCGTACTCATCTTGATTGTCGGCTATGCGGCCGATCTCGGTTCCGTCAACCCTGTGATCTACCTTCTCGGCCTCCGCGTCGTGAGGGCTGAGGTCGATGGGCGGCTGGCGATAATGCTGGTCCGTTTGGTTCCTTCTCGTGGTGATCCGGTCGTCCTTGTGCGGGCGGCTGGTGTCATACGTGTGCTCGATGATGAGTCAGAGAATGGGAGCAAAAATGCCACCAAGTCCGGTTGAACTGCTGCTGGCACGTCGTCCTGAAACGGTTGGTCAGGCGGCGTTCGGTCACGTCGACGTGACCAGGGCGGGCCGCGAGGGACTTGAGGACGTCGTTGACGATGCGGTCAGGCAGATTGAAGGCCTCACCGAGATTGATTTCAATCCCGATGATCGCGCGGAGGATGGAGAGATTCTTACGGCCCCGCTGAGGGGGTTTGACGATTGGTACCAGGCTCAAGCGCCATGGAGTCTGGAACGCGTCGTCGACGAACTAAGAAACCCCGGCCTGCCGGACGTACTTGACGAGGAGGGGATTAGGCACGGCCGCTGGGGTTTCTACGCGATTCGGGTCCCCATTGAAAACATGGACATCATCGTGGTTCGGGCAAAGAGTCCGACCTGGGGGCTCACCAGCAATAAGTTCTTCGCATCCCTTGTTGGGACGCAACTCCAGCCTGTGACGGAGCCCCTTCTTGCGTTCGATCGTACGGCGGATCTGATCGTTGTGGACGACACCGTCCACGTTCTCAACCCAGGCGCAGTCGAGCGCTTGTTCGTAGACGCTGACGCGATCAAGGCGCGGGCAGATCGAACGACAGCGAGTTTTGGCGCTGCGCTCGCCGCGCGAGTCACAAATCCGACGCTTGACGCGATCCAAGCTGTGATTTCTCACAACGCCAACGTCGGGCGTAGAGTTGAGAAGCTCGTGAGGAGCGGGGTCCTTCCTAACGTTACGGCCGCGGGTGTGCGTGCTGCGTTGCCAGACGCGGGCCTGCAGTTAGGGGACTTCGGTGCATCTGGGCCTCTGCAGGCGGTCACGCCGGATCATGCGACCAAGTTGATTGAGATCGCGGCGGACCTCTACTACCAGCCGCGGTTCGAAAGCTCGTCCCGAAAGGTCGCCTACTTCCGTCGCCTTCCGCGCTGAGTCTGCTTGACGGATCCCGAAGTGGGAAGTAGGACTTCCTACTTCTCATGACGGACACCACGAACGCCCCGACCTCGCTGCTGCGCCCACTTGTCGATGATCTGCTGGAGCGGCGTGCTGCTGCGCTGCTCGGTGGTGGGGAGGAGCGGATCGCGCGCCAGCACGCTGCCGACAAGCTGACGGCGCGGGAGCGGATCGCGCTGTTGGTGGACGAGGGGACGTTCTGCGAGCTGGGGCTGCATGGCGGCATCCACTTCTCGGTGCGCGGGTTGGAGGACAAGAACGCGCCGGCCGATGGTGTCGTCACCGGCTACGGCAAGGTCGACTGCCGGCTGGTCGCGATCGCGGCCTATGACTTCACCGTCATGGCCGGGTCGATGGGCATGACGGGGGAGATCAAGGTCGCGCGGCTGCGCGAGCTCGCGCTGTCCAAGCGGATGCCGATGGTCTGGCTGCTGGACTCCGCCGGCGCCCGGATCCAGGAGGCGGTCGGGTCGCTCTTCGCCGGCTCCGGCCACCTGTTCCGCGAAGAGGTCGTGGCCAGCGGCGTCATCCCGCAGGTCGCCGCGCTGATGGGGCCGTGCGCCGCGGGCACCGCGTACATCCCGGGGCTGGCCGACTTCGTCCCGATGGTCAAGGGGCGCGGCTCGATGGCGCTGGCCGGCCCGCATCTGGTGCGCGCCGCGGTGGGCGAGGACGTCACCCAGGAGGAACTCGGCGGCTCGCGCGTGCACTGCCGCAAGTCGGGCGTCGGTGACCTCGAGGTCGCCGACGACCAGGAGTGCATCGCCAAGATCAAGGCCTACTTGTCGTTCTTGCCCTCCCACAACGAGCAGGCGCCGCCGATCAGGGTGGGTGGGCCCGATTCCGATCCGATCGACCGCATGGACGAGGACTTGCTCGACGTCCTGCCGGAGTCCAACCGCAAGCCCTATGACATGTACGAGGTGATCCGGCGGATCACCGACGATGGCGAGTTCTTCGACATGAAGCCCCAGTTCGCCAAGACCATCATCACGGGCTTCGCGCGCTTCGGCGGCCGGCCGGCGGGCATCGTCGCCAACCAGCCCAAGCAGCTCGGCGGCATCCTCGACAACGACTCGGCCGACAAGGCCGCCCGCTTCGTCAACCTCTGCAACGCCTTCGGCATCCCGCTCGTCTTCCTGATGGACGTGCCCGGTTTCATGGTGGGGTCCAAGGTCGAGGCCGGCGGCATCATCCGCCACGGCGCCAAGATGCTCTACGCGGTCGCCAACGCGACCGTGCCGAAGATCACCGTCGTCATCCGCAAGGGCTACGGCGCGGGCTACTACGTGATGAACGGCCGGGCCTATGAGCCTGATCTGATCGTCGCGTGGCCGAGCGCCGAGATCAGCGTCATGGGGGCCGAGGGCGCCGTGGAGATCGTCTTCCGCAAGCAGGTCGAGGCGGCCGACGACCCGGCCGCCAAGAAGCAGGAGCTGATCGACGCCTACAAGAAGATCATCGACCCCTACATCCCGGCACGCAACGCGATGATCGACGACGTCATCGATCCGCGGGAGACGCGCCCGGTCATCTGCCGCGGGCTGGAGATGGCGGAGGGCAAGCGGGTGGCCCGCCCGTGGAAGCGCAATGGGGTTGTGCCGGTATAGACGCTTAGGGAGCCCTAAGGCAGTGTCATTACCATGACGCCATGTCATCGCTGACGATGGTGTGGCTGCTGACCATGATCGTGCCCCTGGGCCTCGGCCTGTGGGCGCAGCGCAAGGTCAAGACCACGTTCGAGCAGTACAGCAAGGTGCCCGTGCGCTCCGGGATGACCGGTGCGCAGGCGGCGGCCGAGGTGATCCGCTCCTCGGGCCTGACCGGTGTCGAGATCAGGGAGGTCGAGGGCCGGCTGACCGACCACTACGACCCGCGCAACCGCATGCTGAACCTGAGCCCCGACGTGGGCCAGGCCTCATCGGTCGCCGCGCTGGGCGTTGCCGCCCACGAGGCCGGCCACGCCGTCCAGGATGCGCGCAACTACTTCCCGATGCGCGTGCGTCAGTCCTTCGTGCCGGTCGCGTCGATCGGCTCGTCGTTCGCGATCCCCATCATCTTCATCGGCCTGCTGATCGGGGCGACGGGCCTGACCAACGTCGGCCTCGCGCTCTTCACAGCGATCGTGCTCTTCCAGCTGATCACGCTGCCGGTCGAGTTCGATGCCTCCAAGCGCGCGCTGGTCGCGCTGCAGGATGGCCGTCTGCTGGAGGCTGACGAGCTCGACGGCGCGAAGTCGGTGCTGAGCGCCGCCGCGCTGACCTACGTCGCCGCCCTCGTCGCGTCGCTCTCACAGCTCATCTACTTCTTCCTCGCCTCGCGGCGCTGAGCAGCGACCGCGGCTTCCGCCGCCCCCTCCGGTAGAATCCCGCAGCGACATAATCAACATCAAACCCCCGCGACCGCGAGAACGGCCCGGGGGCATGACCCAAGGAGAGTGAAGCTCCATGAGTGCCCATCAGGGTAGCTCCGCCTGCCGTATCAGCGTCGATCCGTCGACGGCCGACGTGTTGCGCATCGAGGCCAAGAAGGTCTTCATGTTCAACCACGAGCCCTTCGAGGACTTCATCGACTACGTCCCCGCCAAGCAGTTGGTGCTGGCCGACATCTTCCGCGATGCGACGGCCGTCATCGACGCATTGGGCTGGGACCCCGACACCGTCCCGCAGCGCGAAAGCGTCGAGGTCGCGCTGACCCCCGGTCACGTCCAACAGCTGCACCGCCGCCGCTGCGACCTGCTCGACACCAACCTCGACCTCCTCGACAACATCGGCGCCGACAACGACGCCAACGCCATCGTCATGTCCGAGATCCACGCCAACCGCCACGCCACCGAAGCGCTGAACCGCGTCTTCGACGCCTACGCCGACACGATCACGGCATAGGCCGCCGCACTTCCGTTGCGGGGGTCAGACCCCGCAACGGAATCGCGACCGGCGCCAGCTCGCGAGCAGGGTCATCTGCATTTGGGGTTGCCTTGACGGCTACCCCTGCCTGCTGGGTACACTTTCCCACGAGTCCGTCGGCCAACCGCGACCCCCAGGGCTACGACGACCGTCCACAACCGCGCAAGGCTTATGCGCGGGGGACGACAACCTAAGACAGGCATGGCTTCCCTCCCACACCAGCGCGCACGCGGCGATCAGGCACACCCTGAGACGTTCGACGTCGCGCTGCGCATGGTTCTGGAGGACCATCTCGACGAGGACACGCTCGTTGAGTTGGCGATGCAGATGAACGACGCCATCGACAACCACACCGGCGACGAGATCGCAGGGGTGGACGTGAGCGGGGTGCTCTCGCCGCCGACCGTCGTGATCGGGCTGGACGTCGTCGCCGCTAGCCTGACCGAACTGCATGCCGTGATCGCCGCGGTTGTCTCGGTGATCGAGCGCGAGTGCCCGATCAGCGTTGTCAGCAGCGATCAGCATGTGCAGCGGGCAGATCCCGAGCCCGCTCTCGCGTGCGCCTGAACTAGACCTTCAGGCCGCGCTTGCGGAAGTTCCGCGTGACGCGGTTGAGTGTGCCCTGCTTGCTCGGCGTGCAAGGCACGAGCACGAAGTCTGGCCCCGGCGGATGCGGATGTCCCGGCGGTGGGTGACACACGATGTAGCCGTCGCTGCGGCGCTCGCACCACCACTTGGCGTCCCAGGCCGCTTTGACGAGCTTGTCGTAGTCCTTCTTCGGCGCACGCGGTCGCTGGCCGTTGGGATTGGCGACGCGTTTGGGATGTTCGGGCGGCTGACCTCCAGCCGCAGCAGGTGGAGTCATGACGTGTCGTTGATCGAGCCGGATGGGCAACCCGGCGGATGGACATTGAAGCGGCGGCGAGTCTAGTCCGCTCACCGGACAGGACAGACACGAAGAGCCGCCCGGTGCCCACCGAGCGGCTCAACGCAGAGCTTCAACGTCACAACGACGGCAGGATCGTGGCAGTGGTAGCGGACGGAACGCCGCCGCAACGTCCGCGCATGGTCGCCGACGACTACCAGGCAAGTCGTGCCTTCAGCACGTACACGTGTGTGCCGGGAGGTACAGCGGCAAGACAGCTTGCACCGACCGCCGAAGTGCGAAAGAGTGGGAAGTGGCACGTCCCACTTTCCACCTTGGAGCGAGCGAGCCTTGAGTCTCGAGCACCCCGTCGTCATCACCTGCGCCATCTCCGGCGCGCTGGCCAACCGCGACCAGTGCCCGGCGATCCCCTACACGCCGCAAGAGTACGCCGCCGAGGCGCGGCGGGTCGTCGACGAGGGTGGCGTGCACATCCACATCCACGCGCGCAAGCCTGACGGGACGCCGAGCTATGAGATCGAGGACTTCACCGCGATCCACGATGCGATCCGGGCTGAGGTCGGCGACGCCGCGATCCTGAACTTCTCCACCGGCACGATCGGCGTCTCGGTCGAGAAGCGCATCGCGTACCTGCGCGCCTGTCCGCCCGAGGTGGCCGCGCTCAACATGGGGTCCATGAACTACGCCAAGTACTCGTCGCGGCGCAAGGACTTCGTCTTCTCCACGGTCTTCCCCAACCCGTTCGACGAGATCATCGAGCTGTTGAAGGCCATGAACGAGCTCGGGATCAAGCCTGAGCACGAGTGCTTCGACCTCGGCCACGTCGGCTCGCTGTGGCCCTTGATCGACATGGGGGTGTTGCACGCGCCGCTGCACGCCGACTTCGTGATGGGCGTCACCGGCGGCATCCGCCCGACCGCGCGCAACCTTGCCGCGATGGCCGACAACTTGCCGGAGGGCCCGGTGGGGGGTGGGGATCAACATCACTGGGGCGTGATTGGCATCTCGCGTGTGCAGTGGACGATGCTCGCCGCGGCGCTCTCGCTCGGCGGCTCGATCCGTGTTGGCCTCGAAGACAACCTCTATCTGCCCGACGGGGAGATGGCGCGCTCCAACGGCGACCTGATTGCCAAGGCGCGGGAGATGACGATCGACGCGGGGCGCCGGCCGGCGACGGTCGAGGAGGCGCGGGCGCTGCTCGGGCTGAAGGCTCGCGCCGGAGCAGCCGCATGAGCGGACTGCCGTTCGAGGGCCTCAAGGTCCTCGACCTCTCCCGCCTGTTGCCCGGCGGCTTCTGCTCGCTGCTGCTCGCCGACTTCGGCGCCGACGTCATCAAGGTCGAGGACACCGGCATGGGCGACTACATCCGCTGGTCGCCGCCCGCGTTCGAGGGCGCCGAGGAGACGGCCAAGAGCGCGCTGTTCCTGTCGCTCAATCGCGGCAAGCGCTCGGTCCGGATCGACCTCAAGAGCGAGGCCGGCCGCGACGTGCTGCTCAAGCTGGCCCGCGACGCCGACGTCCTCCTCGAGTCCTTTCGCCCAGGCGTGCTCGACCGCCTCGGCGTCGGCTACGAGCGCCTCAAGCAGGAGAACCCGCGCCTGGTCTACTGCGCCATCACCGGCTACGGCCTCACGGGGCCCAACGTCCAGCGCTCGGGCCACGACATGAACTACTTGGGCCTCAACGGCGTCCTGGCGCTCAGCGGCGATGCCGACGGCCCGCCGACCCAGGCCGGTGCGCAGATCGCCGACCTCGGCGGCGGCGCGCTGATGGGCGCGTTCGGCATCCTCGCCGCGCTGCGCGAGCGCGACCGCAGCGGCGAGGGCCAGCTCGTCGACGTCTCGATGTTCGACGGCGCGCTCTCGTGGCTGGCGATGGTCGCCGCGCGCGTCTTCGCCGCCGGCGAGCAGCCGCGCCGCGGTGCGGAGATGCTCAGCGGCTCGCTGCTCTGCTACCGCCCGTACCAGTGCGCCGACGGCTGGGTCACGCTCGGCGCGCTGGAGCCGAAGTTCTTTGCCGCCTTCTGCCATGGAGTCGACCGCGAGGACTTGCTCGAGCATCAGTTCGAGCAGCCCGGCAGCGCAGCGCACGCCGAGGTCGAGGCGATCTTCGCCGGCCGCACCCGCGCCGAGTGGGCGGACTTCGCCCAGCAGCACGACTGCTGCCTGGAGCCCGTCCTCGAGGTCGAAGAGGCGCTGGAGTCCGAGCTCGTTCGCGCGCGGGAGATGGTGATCGCGTTCGAGCAGCCGGGCGCCGGCATGGTCAAGGGGCTGGGGATGCCGGTCAAGCTCTCGCGTACGCCCGGCCGGGTCCGCAGCGGGGGCCCGTCGCTCGGCGAGCACACCGAGCAGGTGCTGCGCGAGTCCGGCTTCTCTGAAGAGGAGATCGCCCAACTCCTGGCCGACGGTGCCGTCGCTAGCGCCGCCGGGTCGAGCGTGACCGCCAGTCCCTTCCTGGCGTCATGAACGACGACGGCCTGCTGAAGATGAGCGAGCTGGCCCAGCGCAGCGGCGTGTCGGCCGGCACGATCAAGCACTACCTGCGCGAGGGGCTGCTCGACGGCGAGGGCGAAGGCGTGGTGCGCACCTCGCGCAACATGGCCTACTACCCGCCGGCCTACGTCGAGCGCATCACGCTCATCAAGCGCCTGCAGGAAGACCGCTTCATGCCCCTGAAGGTCATCAAGGGCATGCTCGACGAAGACCCCGACCGCGCGCTGGCGCTGGTCGAGTTGGAGGACAAGATCATCGAGCGCGCGCTGGAGCGGCGCGAGTCGGCGCGCGTGAGCTCAGCCGAGATCCGCAAGCGCTATGACTTGCCCAAGGTCGTCCTGGACCGCCTCGTCGAGATCGGCGTGCTGACGCCCAACGGCCGCGGCTACGACGCCGACGACGTGGCGATCATCGAGGCGATGGTGCGCTTCCGAGCCGGGGGTTACGACGAGACCCTGGGCTTCACGGTCTACGACACGCTGCGCTACCGCGAGGCCTTGCAGCCGCTGGTCGAGGAGGAGATCGCGACGATGCTCGGGCGCCTCGCCGGCGAGGTCGAGCCCGACCGCGCGGCCGACATCATCGCCTCGGGCACCGAGCCCCTGCGCGAGCTGCTGGGCGCCATGCATTCCAAGCTGATGTTGGCCGAGTTGCGCCGGCAAGCCGGCGATCGCTGACTCGAACACGCACGTTTCAGTCCTGCAGCGTCTCTAACGCATATTGCGGATTTCGTTAGAGTCATGTAGGTTGCGTGCTCGTGGAATCCGCTGACTTCCCCTGCACCACGTTCGGTGAGGCGCGACAGACCATCGGACCGCACGCCTATATCGCGTACTTCCCGGCGCCGCTGCCACGGTCCTTCGAGCTCCCTGCCCGGCTCGTGCCTCTGCTTGCGGACGCCGAAGCGGCTCTTGGCCGACTTGCGGGGGTCGGCCAGGTCCTGCCCAACCCGCACCTGCTGATCCGGCCGTACCTCCTTCGTGAGGCTGTGGCCTCGACGATGATCGAGGGGACGCAGGCGTCGCTCGCCGAGATCTTCGAGCTCGGCGCCGCTGGCGAGCAGCCGAACGCGGACGTCGAGGAGGTCCTTGCCTATGTCGACGCGATGGAGTGGGCGGTCACCGAGGCGCCGCGACTGCCGTTGAGCAACCGCATGTTGCTCGAGACACACCGGCGGCTGCTGAGCGGCGTGCGCGGCGCCGAGCGCCGCCCTGGGGAGTTCCGGACGACGCAGAACTGGATCGGCCCCCCGGGCTCGACACTGCAGAACGCGAGCTTCGTACCGCCCCCACCCGACGCGCTCGCCGAGGCGCTGGCTGATTGGGAGCGCTTCGCCAACGAGGAACCGGATATGCCGCTGCTCGTCCAGGACGCGCTGCTGCACGTCCAGTTCGAGACCATCCACCCGTTCCTCGACGGCAACGGTCGGCTCGGACGCCTGATGCTGGTTCTGTTCCTCATCGTCCGTGGCCGGCTGACGGCACCGTTGCTCTATCTCAGCGCCGGCATCGAGCACCAGCGCGAGCGCTACTACGCCGCGCTTCGCGCGACCCGTACCGAGGGCGACGCCCTGCCCTGGATCGAGCTCTTCCTCGAGGCCGTGCGGTCACAATCCATCGACGCCGTGAGGCGAGCCGAGAAGATCGTCGAGCTCCGCGAGCGCTACCGCAGGCAAGCGACAGAGCTCGGCAGCGTCAACGCCCTGCAACTCGTCGACCTCATGTGCGAGAACCCGATCGTGACGACCCGACTCGTCGAAGCCCGCCTCGGCGTCGCACGACCGACCGCGCTTCGGCTCCTGCGCCAGCTCGCCGATGCCGGATTGCTGGAGGAAGCCGCTCAAGGCGCACGCGGTCAACGGCGATACGTTGCGCGCGAACTGATGGACGTGGTGACCGCAGACAACCTGGGCGGGGACGATCGCTGATCGACTTCCCAAAAACTCGTGTCACACTGGGCGCGTGCTCGACGTCTCCCCACGCTTCGCCCTCCGCTTCCGCCTGCCCGTAATCGCCGCGCTTTGCGTTGCCCTGGTCGCGGCCTTCGCGACCGCGGCGGGCGCCAAGCCGCTCTATGGGCTGCAGGGCGTCCCCGCCTACGCGGCCGCCTCCCAGGCGCAGGTCGACACCGCGCTCGACGCGGCCAAGAAGGCCAACGCCAAGGTCATCCGCGTGGAGGTGCTGTGGTCCAAGCTGGAGCCGACCGCCGCGGGCGTCCGTGACGCGAGCGAGCTGGCCGCGGTCGACCGCGTCGTCAACGGCGCCGCCGCGCGCGGGATGAAGACCGAGCTGATGATCGACTCGACGCCGTGCTGGGCTTCCTCGTCGCCCGACCGTGGCTCGTGCGCCGGCGCCGACCCCAACGTTTTCGAGGTCACGCGTTACCCCCCGGCCAATCCGGCGGGCTACGTCGACCTCTCGACCTTCCTCGTCGCGCGGTACGCCGCCAACCTCGCTGCCTTCGAGGTCTGGAACGAGCCCGACCAGGTCAACGAGATCTATTGGGCCGGCCCGAACAAGGTCCGTGGCTACGTCGCTTTGGCCAAGGCCGTCTACCCGGCGCTCAAGCAGGTCGCCCCGCGCGTCCCGGTGCTCGCCGGCTCGTTCGTCGGCGGCAACGGCAAGTGGCTGCAGGCGCTGTACGACGCCGGGTTGAAGGGCAGCTACGACGGCCTCGCCGTGCACTTCTACGATCTGCCGCTCTCGTCGCTGACGACCACGCGCGCCGTGCAGAAGCGCAACGGCGATCGCAAGCCGCTGTGGCTGACCGAGTTCGGCTTTACCAGCTGCTACGCCAAGGGTGGCCCGGCGTTCAAGATCGACCACGCCTGCAACACCCGCAAGGGCCAGGCGCAGAACCTCACCGACACCCTGCGCAAGGTCGCCAGCGTGAGCTGGGTCAAGGCGGCGTTCGTCTACATGATCAACGACCAGTCTGACGCGTACCAGTTCGGATTGCTCACCGCCTTGGGGCTTCCCAAGCCGGCCTTCGCCGCCGTGCGCAACATCTTTGCCGGCAAGAAGGTCCGCGTGGCCAAGCCGAAGATGGCGCCGCTGACCGCGCGCCGCGGCCGCGTCACGGTCAAGGGCACGGCGTCCCAGACCGAGCTGTTCACGCTGCGCGTCTGGCGCGCGGGTCGGCTCGCCTATCGCGCCACGCTGCGAACTGACCGGTTTGGCGCCTATCGCCTCGTGCTGCCGGCCGTCATCGGCACGTCGCAGCTGCGGGTCCGGCTGTCGGGCACCTGGACCGGCAGCGTCACGCGGCGCCGCTGAGCGACGCTCCACCAAGCGTCCGTCGGCGCTGAAGCGCGATCGGAGCGGGCCGATGGGTGTGGCAGAGTGACAGTGCCCGTGACCGGTCCCGTTCCCGTTCCCGTGCCGGGATCCGTTCCCGCGCCACGGCCGCTGTACCTGCACGCCGACGCCGTGGGCGAGCCGGTCTTCGGCGTCTTTCACGACGTCGCCGACGCCGACGCCGCCGTGCTGTTCCTGCCGCCCTTCGGCTACGACGACGTCTGCGCTTACCGCGGCCTGCGGATGTGGGCGCTGGCGCTGTCGGCCCAGGGCGTCGCGTCGTTGCGGATCGACCTGCCGGGTGCGGGGGACAGCGGCGGCGGCCCGCGCGACCCCGGTCGCGCGCCGTCCTGGCCGCAGGCCGTGGCCGCCGCGGCGACGTGGCTGCGCGCTGAGACCGCTGCGCGGCAAGTTGTTGCGATTGGTCTGGGGCTCGGGGGGCTCGTCGCCGGCCAGGCCGTGGTCGAGGGCGCCGACATCGACGACCTCGTCCTGTGGGGCGCGCCGTCGCGCGGCAAGGCGCTCGTCCGCGAGCTGCGCGCCTTCGCGCGGCTGGGCATCACCGAGGCCGACACGTTCGCGTGGGACGAGACGATGCCGCCGCTGCCCGACGGCTCGCTGGAGAGCGGCGGCTTCCTCCTCAGCCCCGAGACCGTCGCCTGGCTGCAGGGCCTGGACTTGGCCGCGGCGCCGTGGCCGGATGCCCAGCGCCGCCATGTGCTGCTGCTCGGCCGCGAGGGCATCAGCGTCGACGCCAAGCTGCAGCGGGCGCTGACCGAGGCTGGTGTGGCCGTGGCCGCCGCCGACGGGCCGGGTTACACGGAGCTGATGGACGAGCCACATCGCTCGCTGGCGCCCGAGGAGACGTTTGCGATCGTCAGGGAGTGGCTGGCGCAGACCCGGGACGCGACGCCTGGTGGCGCAACGGATGCGAGCGCCGTCACCGTGCCGGCCGCCACCGAGACCGCCACGCTGACCGTTGACGGCGCCACCGTGCACGAGGCGCCGATCGCCATCGACGCCCCGGGCCACGGCGGCGCCCTCTTCGGGATCGTCGCCACGCCGGCGCCGACGGGCGAGCTCGCGCCGCTGACCGTCGTCTTCCTCAACGTCGGCGCCGAGCGCCGCATCGGCGCCAACCGCATGTGGGTCGAGGCCGCGCGCCGCTGGGCCGCCCGAGGCGTGCCGTCAGTGCGCCTGGACCTGATCGGCATCGGCGAGGGCGGCGGCCCCGCCACGCCGTGGAACGGCGAGTACGCGCTCTACGACGACGCGCTCGTGGCACAGGTCGAGATCGCGCTCGACGCGCTGCCCGGCTACGGGCTGGCGCCGCGCTTCCTGCTGATCGGCATGTGCTCCGGCGCCTACTGGGCCTTCGCGCGTGCCCGTCAGGATCCGCGGATCGTCGCGCTGGAGCTGCTCAACACGCGGATGCTGCTCTTCGACGAGACGCGAGGCAGCGCCGCCGAGGTCCGCCACCTGCGCCGTCTCAGCGGTCGCGAGGTCTGGCGCGACGTGCTTGCCGGCAAGCTGACGTGGGCGCGTGTGCAGCGGATGCTGCGCGCGATCGCCGTGATGGTCGCGCGGGCGCCGCAACTGCTCGTCGACCGGCTGCGGGCCAAGAGCGGTGGCGGCGATCCGCTCGATCTCGCGCTCGACACGCTGCGCGACCAGGGCACCGCGGTCAGCCTGCGTTTCACCGACGGCGAGCCGCTGCAGGAGGAGCTGGCGCGCAGCGGCCACCTCGCGCGCCTGGCGCGCTGGCCCAACGTCGCCGTCCGCCCGCTCCCGGGGCCGGCCGACGCGCACACGCTGCAGGTCGTTCGCATGCAGCCGGCCGTGCACCGGGCGCTCGACACGTTCCTCGCTGAGCAGCTCGCACGCACATGACCGACATGCCGGCTGCCGAGCCGCTGGAGGCCTTGCCGCTGACGCCCTCGCGCGAGCGTGCGTTCCGCGACGTCTTCGTCCAGGTCATGACGCGCGTGCTGAACCTCGCGCTCGGGATCGTCGTCACCGCGCTGGTCGTCCGCACGCTTGGCGACAGCGGCTACGGCCAGTGGATGACGATCCTGACGACCTTCCAGCTCGTCGGCTTCTTCACCAGCCTGGGGCTGGAGCAGGTGGCGGTGCGCGAGGCGGCGGCCGACCCGCGCCACGCCGAGGACTGGGTCGGCGCGCTGGTCGTCACGCGCCTGGCGCTGACGTTGCCGGTGATGGTCGTGGGGCTCGGCGCGCTGACGCTGATCTCCCAGGGGCACACGATGTTCATCGCGGGGATCATCCTGCTCGTCGAGTTCCCGTTCGGCGTGGGCTCGTCGCTGGCCGTCGTGCATCAGCTCCGCGTGCACAACACGCTGCCGATGATCGTGCTGACGCTCAACAGCGTCCTGTGGGGCGCGTGTGTGCTCGTCATCTACCTCAGCGGCGGGGGACTGGTCGCCCTGGCGCTGTCGATGACCTTGGTCACGACCGCGACGGCGATGATGCAGGCCTTCGCGGCCTTCAAGCTCCTGCGCTTTCGCCTGCGGCCGTCGCGTGCGGCGATCATCCGGCTGCTGCGCGTCGGCGCGCCGCTCGGCGTCGCCGGGCTGCTGGTCAACGCCTACGCGCGCGTCGACCAGATCATCGTCTTCGAGAAGGCCGGCTCGCAGGCCGCCGGCTACTACGGCGCGGTCTACCGCGTGCTCGAGCAGGCGCACTTCATCCCGATCTCGGTGCTGACGACGCTGGCGCCGATCATCACGACGCTTTACGTCACCGATCGTGCACGAATGCTGCGCATCGTGACGCTCGCGGCGGAGTTCCTGGCCATTGGCGCGCTGGGCGCGCTGGCGTTCGCCTCGGTCGCCGCCGAGCCGCTGATGCGGCTGTTCTTTGGCGAGGAGTTCGTCCCGGCCGCGCCGGCGCTGCCGATCCTCGGCGGCGCGTTCGTCTTCATCTGCTACGGGTACCTCACCGGCAACCTGCTGCTGGTGCTGGGCCTCGCGCACCGCCAGATCATCGTCGGCATCGCCGGCCTGGTGGTCAACGTGATCGGCAACCTCATCCTCGTGCCCAAGTACGGGTTCTTGGCCGCCGCGTGGATGACGCTGGCGACCGAGGTGGTCGTCGTCGGCACCGGCGGGTACTTCGTGGTCAAGGAGCTGGGCGGGCTGCGCATGGTCTCGGTCGGCCGACTGCCGCGCGTGGTGGCCGCGGCCGCGGTCCTGCTCGTTGTGCTGCTGGCGCTGGACGCGATGGGTGGCGGGCTGGTCGTGCTCGCGCTCGCCTCGGCGCTCCTGTATCCGGCGCTGCTGCTGGGACTGCGTGCGGTCGCGCCCCAGGAGCTCAAGGTGTTGCTGCTCAAGCGCCCAGAGCAGCCGGCCGAGGCCGTCTGAGCCGCGACGCCGCGGTCAGCCGGCGGCGCGATTGCGCGCCGAGAAGCGATCCTCGGCGTGCTCGATGACGCGTGCGGGGACGCCGGCGACGACCTTGCCGGCCGGGACGTCGGCGACCACGACCGCGCCCGCGCCGATGACGGCGTCACTGCCGACGTGGACTGGTCCCAGGACCATGGCCCCGGCGCCGATCCGCACGCGGTCGCCGAACGTCGGCGGTCCGCCACGGTCGCTGTAGCCGACCGTCACCTGCTGGGAGATCAGGCAGTCGGCCCCGAGGCGGCCGGCGATCACGATCGTCGCGAAGCCGTGGGAGACGTAGAGGCCTGGGCCGACGGCGTCGCAGCTGATCTCCAGCGCCACCTGGCCGCCCCAGATGCGGCGCAGGACCAGCGCGAGGAGCGCCCAGGCGCCGCCATCGTGCTCGAGGCGCAGGTAGAGGACCGAGCGGAACTCGCGGCGCGAGAGCGCGTCGAGCGCTTCGGCGGTGCTGAGCTCTTCGGGCAGCGCGAGATCGAGGCGCGACTGATGCAGCCGGCGCGCGTCGCGGTGCAGGGCCGCGGCGCTGGGCGCACGGCGCAGGACCGCCAGCAGCGGCAGCACGGCGGCGTGGCGTAGCCCCGTCGCAAGCTTCCGGGCGTTCATGGCGCCCATCGTAGAGCGGCGACCCGCCCGTGCCCGGTCCGGGCGCCGCTGTGGGTCGGCGTTTCGTCGAGGGGCTGTCTGACCGTGCGAGGGGCGGCCGACCACCGGGCTATGCTCAGCGACGCCGTGCAAAGGAGCCGTTCGCGTCAGGCCACGCTCGCCCTGCTGGCCGTGCCGACCGTCGTCGCCGCGGTGCTGGTCCTGTGGGGCATCGGCCACGAGTCGCTCTGGCGCGACGAGGTGGCCAGCGTGACGATCACCGACCGCTCGTGGTCGTCGATGTGGCACGTGATCGTCCACCACGAGTCCAACATGGCGCTGTTCGACCTCGTCTTGCATCCATGGGAGTGGCTCGGCGGTGGCGATGGCTTCCTGCGGTTGCCGAGCGCGCTCTTTGCCATCGCGACGGTGCCGGTGACGATGCTCGTCGCGCGGCGCATCGGCGGCGACGTCGCGGCAGCGGTAGCCGGGCTGGTCGTCGCGCTCAACGGCTTTGTGGCGATCTACGGCCAGCAGGTCCGCGGCTACGCGCTGATGATGCTGCTCGCCGCGCTCGCGGCGCTCACGCTGCTGCGCGCGCTGGAGCTTGGGCGCCGGCGTGACTGGGCGCTCTGGGCGCTGACGATCGTCGCGCTGCCCTACACGCACGTGCTCGGCGTGCTGATCGTCGTCGCGCAGAGCGCCTCGCTGGCGCTCTATCCGTGGCGCCGGCTGCCGGTTCGGCCGCTGGCCGCGAGCCTGGTCGGCGCCGGTGTGCTGTGGCTGCCGATCGCGATCTTCCTGAAGATCGGCGACCACAACCGCACGAGCTGGGTGCCGCCGCTGGGGCGCGACCTGCTGCGCCAGTCGATCGAGGCGCTGGCGGGCAACCTGGCCATGTTCTTGCTGTTGGTCGTCGCGGCGGCGATCGTCTTCGGCGCGCTCGTCGTCACGCTGCGCCGCGACCGCGCCCGCAGTGAGGAGGCGTGGCGCCTGGCGCTGCCGCTGTGCTGGGTCGCGATCCCGCCGATCCTGCTCGGCATCATCTGCCTCGCGCAGCAGACCTGGGTCGATCGCTATCTGATCGGCATCGTGCCGGCTTTCGGCGTCCTCGCCGGCGTCGCGGTGTCGGTTCTGCGCGCGCGGGCTGGCGTCGTCGCCGCCGTCGCGCTGGCGACGGTCCTGGCGCTCGGTGCGCTGCGTGCCACCGCGGGCGAGTCGCACCCGGCCTCGATGGGGGAGGACCTGCGCGGTGCCGCGGCCTTTGTCTCAGGGCAGGCCCAGCCGGGCGACCAGCTGATCTACGCGCCGGCCTTCGCGCGCGTCGGTCTGCAGTACTACCTCAACAAGGACGGCGGTCGGGCACCGCGCGACCTCGCGCTCGATCCGCGCCAGACCGCTGTGGCCCGCGGCGACCTCTTCGCGCGTGAGCTGCCGGAGGCGGAGATCGCCGTGCGGCTGCGGGCCGCGCGCCGGCTCTGGGTGCTGGGCTACGGCTTTGACGCCGGCTGGCATCCGACGCCCGAGACCACGACCGCGGTTGCGCCGGCGATCCTGGCTCGTGACTTCCGCCTGGTGCAGCGCCGGCCCTTCGGCGGCTTCATCGTCAAGCGCTACGAGCACCGCTGACCGTTGTCCATCGTCTACCTCGTTCTCGCTCATGGCGCCCCCGAGCAGGCCGCGCGCCTGGTCGGCCGGATCAGCGATCCGCAGGACACGGTCATCGTCCACGTCGATCGCAAGGCCGAGTTGGCGCCGTTCACGGAGGCCTTCGCGCGGCTGCCGATCGCGCCGATCCTCACGCGCAAGCGCGTGCCGGTGTACTGGGGCGGCTGGGGCATCGTGCAGGCGACGGTGATCGGCATGCGCGAGGCGCTGGCGCTGCCGCGAGCCTGGTCGCACCTCGTCCTGCTCAGCGGCGCCGACTACCCGATCCGCTCGGTGGTCGAGACGCAAGCCTTCTTCGCCGCGCACGAGGGCGAGTCGTTCTTGTCGTGGTCGGCTGGTGACGGCCACGGCTACTCCGACGCCGACCGTCGCGGCAACGCGACCTGGCGCTGGACCGGCGACCTCTCGCGCATGCTCAGCTGGCAGGTCTCGATCCGCGGGCGCCGCTGGAACTTCCCGAGCGAGCGCGTGCCCTACGCGCTGCCGCGCCGGCTGCCGCGCGCGCTGCGCACGCCTTACCAGGGCTCGGCATGGTGGAACCTCACGCCCGAGGCGGTGGCCTACTGCGTGCGCTCCCTGCAGCGCCACCCGAGCATCGCCGCGCACTTCCGCTTCGTCTTCGCCGCCGACGAGAACGTGTTCCACATGCTGTTGCTCAGCTCGCCGCTGCGCGACACGCTGGTCAACGAGGATCTGCGCTTCATGCACTGGGACAACAACAGCCCGCCGACGATCGTGCTCGACGACGTGCCGGCGATGCGCGCCTCGGCCAAGCTCTTTGCCCGCAAGTTCGACCTCGCCGCGGCGCCGGAGCCGCTCGACGAGCTCGACCGGCTGGCCTCTGCCGGCGGCTGAGGGCCCGCTATGGTCCGCGCCGGTGCGGATCCTTGTGACCTCCACGCTCTACCCGCCGATCGCCGTGGGTGGGTACGAGCGCGAGTGCGCCATCGTCGTCGAACGGCTGCAGGCCGACCATGAGGTCCTCGTGCTCACCGGCGACCGCGAGCGCGACCACGTGGCGCCGGGGGAGGAGGGCGTGCGCCGCGAGCTGCTGCTGCTCTCCCAGGACGAGCGCGGATCGCTGCGGGCGCCGTTCGCATCGGTGACGGCCGTCCACAGCGCCCGCCACGCGCTGGAGGACTTCCGCCCCGACCTCATCTACGCCTGGAACGGCACGGCGATCCCGCAGGCCGCGCTGCGCGTGCTGGCCGACTCCGGCGTGCCGATGGCCTTCCGCGTCTGCGAGCACTGGTTCGGGCGGCTCTTCACCGTCGATCAGTTCCTGCGCGAGCTGGCGCCCGCGCGGCGCAGCCTGCCACGCGCAGCCTGGGCGCTGGGCTGTCGCGCGTTCAACCGCGCCGTGCCGTCGCTGCGCCTCGATCCGCTGCGCCGCTTCGAGGCGGCGATCTCGTGGAACTCCGAAGCCATCCGCGCCATGGCGGGCGTCCCGGGGGTCGTCGAGCCCGTCCTGGAGCGCATCGGCCACTCCGTGCCGCGCGCCGGCGCCCGTTACGAGAAGGTCGTCCGGGCGCCCGCGGCCGCGCCGGAGATCGCCTTCATCGGCCGCGTGACGCCCTACAAGGGACTCGACATCGCGATCGCGGCGCTGGCGCTGCTGCGCGACGAGCATGGGCTGGCGGTCCGGCTGACGGTCGTCGGCCCCGAGGACGAGTCCCACGGCACCGAGATGCGCGAGCTGGCGCGCGAGCGCGGCGTCGCCGATCTGATCGAGTGGCTCGGTTCCGTCGATCCTGATGGCGTTGCCGCGGTCCTGGCCCGCACGCACGCGCTGCTCGTGCCGTCGACCTGGCAGGAGCCGTTCCCGCTGGTGACGATCGAGGGCGCCTTCGCCCGCGTGCCGCTCGTGGCCGCCGACGTCGGGGGCATCGGCGAGGGGATGCACGACGAGGAGCACGCGCTGCTGTACCCGGCACAGGACCCGGCAGCGGCGGCGCGGGCGCTGGCGCGCACGCTGCGCGAGACCGAGGAGACGGCCGCGCGGGTCGAGCGCGCCTACGTGCGCGCCCAGGAGTTCCGCCTCGAGCCCTACCTCGAGGCCCAAGCGCAGTTCGTGCTCGACGCCTACGCGGCGCTGCGGGCCAAGCCGGCCAGCAGCGCGACCAGCGCCGGCGTCTGAACCGCGGCGTCAAAGCGCGCCTCGCAGCGGGCGCGGGCCGCGGCGCCCAGCGCCGCGCGCCGCGGCTGGTCGGCGAGCAGGCCGAGCACCGCCTCGCGCAGCGCGGCGCGATCGCCGAAGTTCACGAGGACGCCGGCCTCGTCGCCGACGAGGTCGCCGATCGCGCCGACCGTCGAACCCACGACCGGCACGCCACACGCCATCGCCTCGAGGACCGCCCACGGGACGGCGTCGGCGCCCGACGGCAGGACGAGCAGGTCGGCCTGCTGGCGCAGGTCCATCAGCTCCGGGTCGCCCGGGCCGAGGCGGTGGACGCGCAGGCCCGGTCGTGGGGCGACGTCGGCTGGCGTCACGGCGTCGAGCTCCACGGTCGTGCCGAGGTCGTCGCCGAGGGCGGCGAGCAGGTCGTCGCCGCCCTTGTCGGCAAAGCGCCCGCCCACGAACAGGATCCGCGGCAGCGTGCGCGGCCGGCGCGCAGCGGGGCGGAAGACGTCGAGGTCCAGGCCGGGATGGTGGACCGCGACGGTCGCGCGCGGCTCCAGCGCGAGCACCGCGTCGCGGACCCAATCCGTCCAGGCCAGGACCAGCGCCGCACCGCGAAAGGCCCGGCGCTCGGCACGGCGCGCCGGCACCAGCTCGGCCTCGGCGAGGCGGCCCGTGCGCCGCTGGGCCGGCATCGCCGCCCAGTCGCCGAGCGTCACGTCGACCGAGACCGCCGTCGGCACGCGCTCCATCAGCGCGCCGAGCCCGAGCGCCATCGAGTGGCTGTGGACGTGGACGACGTCGGGGCGCCACTGCGCCACCGCGCGCGTCAGGGTCCGGCGGCCGCGCAGCGACTGCACGAGATGCCAGCGCACCAGGCGCAGGTCCAGGTCGGCGCGCATGAGTGCCGGCGTCGACCACGTCGCGGCGGCGTGGGCCCAGCGGCCCTGGGTCGCAAGCCCGAGGAAGCGCGTCTCGATCTCGGGCAGGTCCTGGGTGTAGCGGCGCAGCGTCGCCTCGACCTGCGCCTGCCCGAGCACGTAGCTGCCGAGGTTGCCCTCGTTGAAGAACAGGAGCCGCACGAGCGGGCAACCGTAGAGGACGATCCGGCGCGGCGCGGTCGACCTACCATGCGGGACGTGCGCGTCCGCGTCGTGCTCTGCCTGCTCGCTCTCGCGACGACCGTCGCCGGGATCGCGATCGCGCGCGAGCGGACCGTCGCGCACCCCGCTCCCGCGGCGCGACTGCGCCTCGGCCTCGTGGCCAACACGATCGGCTGGGGCGACCACGTCGGACCCGAGCAGACGCGCGCGGCTGGCGCGGGCGCGGGCTGGCTGCGCGAGGAGCTGCAGTGGGCCGAGGTCGTCCCGCGGCGCGGGGAGCGCCACTGGGGCCGGATCGACCGTCTCTTCGTCGCCGCCGCCCATCGGGGGCTGCACGTCCTGCCGGTGCTCAACGAGGCGCCCTCGTGGGCGCGCGGGCGCGACGGCGCGCTGCCGACCGACTCTCGCGCCTACGCCGCTTACGTCCGTGACGTCGTCGCGCGCTACGGCCCGTCGGGCCGCTTCTGGCGCGACCACCCGCGCCTCGACGTCTCGGTTGCCCCCGTGTGGTTCGAGCTGTGGAACGAGCCGTACTTCGCGCGCCCCGACCACAGCGCGATCACCGCCGCGCGCTACGCGGCGCTGGCTCAAGCGGCGATCACCGCAGGCCGCCGCGCCGACCCGCGTGCGCGGTTCCTGATCGCGGTCGATCCCGCGACGGCGGGCGACGCGAGCCTGGATCGCGCCTGGCTGGCGCAGCTCGCCGCCGCGCAGCCCGGCCTGCTCGCCGCGGCCGACGGCGTCGCCGCCCATCCCTACGCCCAGGACGGCGCCGCCTCGCTGCGCTCGCTGGACCACCTGCGCCAGGCGCTGACCGCGCAGGGCTCGCGGCTGCCGATCTGGGTGACCGAGATCGGGTGGAGCACGTGCGCGCGCTCGGCGGGCTGCGTCACCGAGCAGGCGCAGGCCGCCGACCTGCGGCGCTTCCTCAGCGGCGTGCGCACGGGCCGTCGCGCCGATGCGGTCTTCGTCTACCACTTCGCCAGCTGGCGGGTGCGGGTGGGCGATCAGCGCTTCGGCGACTACGGCCTGCTGCGCATCGATGGCTCACGAAAGCCGGCCTGGAGCGTCTACCACCGGTTCGCGGACGGCGTGCGACGAACCGCGGCACGCTGAGTGGCACGCTTCAAGAATGCCCGGCGCACCGTCGATATCCCGAAGTGACCCGATGACCGGCGATGCCGCCCTGCTCTCAAACGACTTCTCGCGTGCCGCGCTCGTGCACGACTGGCTCACGATCCCGGGCGGCTCGGAGAAGGTCGTGCTCGAGATCCTCGACCTTCTTGGCCCCGCCGACGTCTTCACCTCGGTCTACGATCCCTCCGAATGGTCGGAGCTGCTGGCCGGCCGCACCGTCCACCCGTCGTTCCTGGATCGCATCCCCGGCGCCAGGCGCAACTACCCCAAGCTGCTGCCGCTGATGAACGCGGCATTCGAGTCCTTCGACCTCGCTGACTACGACCTCGTGGTGTCTTCCAGCCACTCCTGCGCGAAGAACGTGCTGACCACGCCGCAGACGCTGCACGTCTGTTATTGCCACACGCCCATGCGCCACGCCTGGGAGCCGCGCTTCCTGGAGGGCGAGCAGCTCGGGACCGTCGCCACCGTGGCGGCCCGCGCGCTGATGCCCGGCCTGCGCCGCCGCGACCTGGCCGGCGCCGCCCGGCCCGACGTCTTCGTCGCCAACTCCCACCACGTCGCCGGGCGCATCGCCAAGTACTACCGGCGCGAGGCCGAGGTCATCGCCCCGCCGATCGAGATCGAGCGCCACCTGGCCTCGCCGCGCGATCCGGGCGACTACTACCTCGTCATGGGCCGCGTCGTCCCCTACAAGCGCGTCGACCTCGCCCTCGCCGCCTGCGCGAAGCTCGGCCGGCCGGTCAAGGTCGTCGGCGCGGGCCGGGCGCTGGATGCCGTCGCGGCCTACGCCGGGCCGGATGCCGAGCTGCTGGGCTACGTGCCCGACGAGGAGCTCGGGCCGTTGCTGGCCGGCGCGCGCGCCGTGCTCTTCCCCGGCGAGGAGGACTTCGGCATCGTGCCCGTCGAGGCCCAGGCCGCCGGCGTGCCGGTCATCGCCTACGGTTCCGGAGGCATCCGCGACAGCGTCGTCGACGGCGTCACCGGCGTCTTCTTCGACACCCAGACCGCCGACGCGCTGGCCGACGCGATCCTCGCCTTCGAGCAGATCGACTTCGACGAGGCCGCGATCCGCGCCAACGCGCGCCGCTTCGGGCCCGAGCGCTTCCGCGCGGAGTTCGTCGACCTCGTCCGCCGCCACCGTGATGAGGCAGGAGCCACACCATGACCGACCACCCGACGCGTACCGTCGCACCGTTCGACGGCCCCGTGCGCCCTAGCGACGGCGACGTCGACCGCTCCGACACGGTGGCCAACATGCTCGCCGTGCTGCGCCGCCGCTGGGCGGTGCTCGCCGCCGCCATCCTGGCCTGCGTCCTGATCGCGGTCGTCCTGCACCAGCGTCGCGCCGACACCTACGAGGCCACCGCGAGCGTCGCGTTCAATGTCGCCAACCTGTCGGACACCGCGCTCGGGGTCAACACCAGCGCCGATGACCCCGCGCGCGCTGCGGCGACCAACGTCCTGATCGCCCGTTCCAGCGAGGTGGGCGCGGCCGTCGCCAAGGAGCTGCGCACGGCCGGATCGCCCTCCGACGTCCTCAGCGGCGTCAGCGTCTCGGCCGCGGCCAACGCCGACGTGCTCGACATCTCGGCCGAGAAGTCGACGCCGGCCCAGGCCCAGGCGATCGCCAACTCGTTCGCGCGCCAGTACATCGCGTTCGAGGCCAAGTCGCAGGTCCAGGGCATCGAGCAGGCCGAGGCCGAGCTGCAGGCCCAGCTCTCCTCGCTGCCGCCGGGCTCGCAGCGCGCCGCGGTGGTCAGCAGCTCGATCCAGCGCCTCGCCCAGCTGCGCGCCGTGGCCAACGGCAACGCGCGCATCATCAGCCGCGCCGGGCCGGGCAGCCTGACCGGCGCAGGGCTGAAGCTCACGCTCGCGCTGGCGATCCTGATCGGCACCGCGCTCGGGTTGGCCATCATCTTCGTCCTGGAGGCCGTCGACCGTCGCCTGACGCGGATCGAGGACCTCGAGAGCGAGTACCGGCTGCCCGCGCTCACCGCCGTCCCGCAGTCGGCCTTCCGCGAGCCCAAGGCCATCGACCGGCGCGACGACCTGGAGCCCTACCGGATCCTGCGCAGCGTCCTGGACATCTCGGCGATCGACCGCAACGTCTTCACGATCCTGGTCACCAGCGCGGTGCCCGGCGAGGGCAAGACCACCGCGGCCGTCGACCTCGCCCAGGCCGTCGCCCTCACCGGCCGCTCGGTCACCCTGGTCGAGCTCGACCTGCGGCGCCCGACGTTCTCGCGACACCTTCAACTTGATCCGCGCCGCGGCGTGACCTCGCTGCTGGCGGGTCGGATGACGGCGTCCGAGGCGCTCGTCCGTCCGTTCCAGGATCTGCCGAACCTCGTGGTGCTGCCGTCGGGCACGCTGCCGCCCAACCCGTCGGAGCTGCTGGCCTCCCACGAGCTGGAGGAGCTGTTGACGCAGCTGACGTACCGCGGCGAGGGCGAGGGCCGCATGATCATCATCGACGCGCCGCCGCTGCTCCCGGTCGCCGACACCCAGGTGCTGCTCAACAACCCGGCGATCGACACCGTCCTGGTCGTCACGCGCTCGGGCAAGACGACGCGCGACGAGATCCGCCGCGCGCGCGGGATCCTCGACCGCCATCTGCTCCGGCCGCTCGGCCTGATCGTCGCGGGCGTGCGCGATGCGCCCAAGCGCTACGGCTACGAGCCGCTGAGCGACGTCGCCGGCCCGACGACGCCCGCCGTCGAGGACCGTCCCCGCACGCGGACGACGGCCACGAGCGCACCGCGGCGGACCGACTCCTAGGGGTCGATCGTGCGCCCGCCCGTCGCCGCGCGGCGCCTGCAGCTCCCCACGCGGGAGTCCGCGACGATCGGCGCGATCGTCGTCGTCGGGACGCTCGTCACCGTGGCCGCGGCGTTCAAGCTCGGCCTCGGCGGGCTGGCGCTGCCGAGCGGGGTGATCGCCGCCATCCTGCTGCTGCGCGTCCCGGGGCCGATGCTCGTGCTCGCGGTCGTGGCGGTGATCGTCTGCGAGAACGGCGACTTCGGGATCTTCCCGCAGACGGCCAAGCTCTACAGCGACCTGATCAAGGGCTTCATGCCGATCGACGCGATCCTGGCGATCTCCCTGCTCGGGACCGCCGCGCAGCTGATCCAGGATCGCCGGCCCGTGCGGCTGCCGCCGGCGGCGCTGGTCTTCCCGCTCGCGCTGCTCGTCCTCGCACTCCTCGGCGGCATCTTGGTCGGACGCGAGGCGGGCAACGGCGTCACCGACTCGCTGCTGAAGATCCACACCTTCGTCTACTTCGTGCTGGTGCCGCTGGTCGCGGTGAACCTGCGCATCAGCGATCGCGACCTGCGGCGGCTGCTGGCGGGCGGCGCGGCGCTGGCGCTGGCCAAGGCGCTGCTCGGGCTGCTGGTGGTCGCGACCGGCAAGGGGCTGGCCATCGACTCGTCGGTGCTGACCTACTACGAGCCGGTCGCCAACTGGCTGATGACCGTCGCGCTGCTGTCGACCATCGCGGGCGTGCTGGCGCGAGCGCCGCTGCCGTTGTGGGTGTTGGGCTCGGCGCCGGTGTGGCTGCTGGCGCTCGTGCTCTCTTACCGGCGCTCGTTCTGGATCGCGGACCTGCTCGGGATCGCGCTCGTCGTCCTGCTCGGGCTCTCGGCCGGCGGACGCAAGGTCCTGCTGCCGAGCGTCGTGCTGGTCGGGGTGGCCATCTGGGCGCTGGGCGGCATCGCCGTGCAGTCCGACACGCCGCTCGGTCAGCGGGTGCAGAGCCTGTCGGCCTCCAACATCCAGGCCAAGCCCGACGACCGCTATCGCCTCGACGAGCGCGCCAACGTCGTGGCCGCCATCAAGGACCACCCGATCGCCGGCCTGGGCGTCGGCATCCCATGGGAGGCATCCGCGCGCCCGCTGCCCGTGGAGGTCAACCCGGATCACCAGTACGTGCACTTCGCCGTCCTCTATTGGTGGCTGAAGCTTGGCGTGCTGGGCATGCTCGCTTACGTCGCGATGCTGATGAGCGCTGCGTTGATGTCGCTTCGCGTCTGGAAGCACAGCCGCGAGCCGATCGTCCGGGCCTTCGGTCTCGGCTCGCTGTGCTCGATCGTCGGGCTCGTCGTGATCGAGACCACCGCGACCTTCTCCGGGACCGACGCGCGCTTCACCATCGCGTTCGCCGGCCAGTTGGCGCTGCTTGCCGTCTTGTGGCGGCGGGCCGATCAGCCGGCCAGCAACGACTTGACCGCGGCGGTGTAGCCGCCCTTGGCGGTGCCGTCGATCGTGAGGCCGCCGAAGTAGGCCTCGCGGTTGGTCGTCGAGGCTGAGGGCTGCTGGTCGTTGGCCTGGTAGACGTACATCGCCGCGAGGCGGGAGCCGTAGCGGGCGCGCATCGCCGCGACCGTGCTCGACAGCGCCGCGCCGGCCGCGTCGTAGGTCATGCACTTGTCCCAGCCGTAGTTGTCGCTGAGGCAGCGGCCGTTGTCGGTGGCGATGCCGTACTCGGTGATGAAGATCGGGATCGTGCTCGGCGCGCCGTGGGAGGCGACGATCTCCAGCGAGGTGTCCATGTTGGGCTGCCAGCGCGACGACGGTCCGTAGGGGTGCATGACCCAGCCGCCGACATAGCTGTCGAAGTGCGGGACGGCCTTGTAGACGTTGTCCATCCAGCTGGTCCAGTTGCCGGGTGTGTCGCCGATGGCCAGCAGGCCGACCTTGCCGTTGACGGCGGCGACGGCCTGGGCGGCCTGCTGGAAGCCGAGCGCGTACTTGGTGGCGAGGTCGGCGTAGGCGGCGCTGCTGGGCCAGTCGGGGTTGGAGGACAGCGAGGCGTACTGGTAGGGCTGGTTGGACTCGTTGCCGAACTCGATGTTCGTCACGGTCGTGCCGGCGGGGTAGCTCTTGCCCTGCCAGAACGTGCCGCCCGGGCCGTAGGCGGCGGCCCAGGTCGCCAGGTTGCGCGCGTCGGTGGCCGACGGCGAGCGGCCCTGGAAGCCCGCCAGCAGCAGCGGCTTGACGCCGGCCTTGGCGTAGGAGTCCATGAACGGCGCCAGGTCGGCGGCCGGCGTGTTGATGTCGAACTCCACGCGCGCGGTCTTGGCACCGAGCGCGGTGATGAAGGGCAGCTCTACCGCGTAGGCGGCGTTGGAGACGAGGCCGGCCTGGAAGGTGGCAGAGGTGCTCGGTCCGGCCGCTCCGGCGGCGGGCGTGCTCGGGTCGGACTTGCCGGCGCTGGAGCCGGTCGAGCCCGCGCTCGTCGTCACCGTCGAGGCCGTCGTCTTGGCCGTGGTGGTCGTCGTTGGGGCGGCGGAGCTGGCGGCAGACGGGTAGGTGATCTTGACCTCGGTGGCCCAGGCGGAGCCGACGACCGCGGTGCGCAGGCCGAAGGTGACGGTCTTGCCGGGCTGCGGAGCCGGGGTGGCAGAGGTGCCCGTGACGACCGAGTAGCGGTCGGGCTTGCCGGCGACCTTGCTGACCAGGACGTAGGAGGTGACGTCGGCGACCTTGGCCCACTTCAGCGTGGTGCCCGAGACCGTGAGCTTCGGCGCCCGCTGGCGGGCGCTCAGCCGCGTGGCCTTCGCCGCGTGGGCCGAGACCGCGTCCTGCAGGCGGGAGAGCTTGATGCCAGCGGCCTGCAGGTGGTTGCGCAGGCGCACGCAGCGCCCGGCGGCGCCGGCGTGGACGCGGTTGCAGCGGACGACGTGCGTGGCGGCATCAACGACGGCGACGTCGGCACGGTGGTAGGCGCCGGCCGTTGCTGCGGTCGCGGTGGCGGCCGACGCGGGGCTCGGCAGGAAGCTGGTCGCGCTCAAGAGCGCGGCGACAATCAGGCTGGGTGCGACCATGCGGCGGCCGCCCTGCGGGGAACAGGGGTTCATCAAGGTCCTTTTTGGGAGCTGGGCTGTCTCGGAGAGACCCCTGGCTTTGCGGACCCACCTCGCGGTGGGGGTGCCTTTTACGGGGGCGTTGACGATGCAGGCGGCAA
This sequence comes from Baekduia sp., assembly GCF_035996765.1. Classification (NCBI taxonomy): domain Bacteria; kingdom Bacillati; phylum Actinomycetota; class Thermoleophilia; order Solirubrobacterales; family Baekduiaceae; genus Baekduia; species Baekduia sp. The sequence continues at coordinate 68,532 of NZ_DASYJG010000041.1, read as the reverse complement.
AATCTGCGGTCCGTCTCTGCTCTCATCGGGCCTTCGGGGAGATCCCGTGTGCAGATCGCGCAGATGTGGACGCCTGTCCTAAAGAACGTCCTGTCGCGGACGATGTGCCACCGGACGGGGCATCATGGGGCGGGTGATCGATCTGCACTGCCACCTGCTCGCCGGCATCGACGACGGTCCGGCAACGAGCGCGGAGGCCGTGGCGCTGGGGGAGGCGCTCGTCGCGGCCGGGGTGACGCGGGTGGTCACCACGCCCCACGTGGGTCCGAACTATCCGAACGACGCCGAGCGGATCCACGTCGCGTGGCTGGAGCTCGTCGCCGCCCTGGGCCGGGCTCACGTGCCGCTGGAGGTGCTCAAGGGCGCCGAGCTGGATCTCCTGTACACGCAGGGCCTGGACGCGGAGGAGCTCGGGCGGCTGGCGCTCGGCCCGGACGGCCCGCTGCTCGTCGAGTGCCCGTTCTCGGCGGTCATGCCGCAGTTCGAGCAGTTGGTGGCGGGCCTGCACGCCATGGGCCATCGCGTGCTGCTGGCCCATCCCGAGCGCTCGCCCGTCTTCCTGCGCGAGCCCGAGCTGCTGCGCCGGCTGGTGGCCGCTGGTGCGATGGCGTCGTTGACCGGGTCGTCGTTTGCCGGGCGCTTTGGCCGCACGGCGCAGCGCTACGCCACGTGGGCTGTCGACGAGGAGCTAGCCCACGACGTGTCCAGCGACGCCCACGACACCGTCAAGCGCCCTCCCGTGCTGGCCGAGGCGCTCGAGCAGGCCGGCTACGGCTGGACGGCGGCGTGGCTGACCCGCGAGGCGCCGGCGGCGATCCTCGCCGGCACCGAGCTGCCGCCGCGCCCGACGGCGCCGGCGGCCGGTGGCTGGGCGCGGCTGCGGCGGGCGCGCGGTGGACGCGCGGACTAGCGCGCTTGCGCGGCGGGGGGCAGCGCGGCGATCGCCGCGGCGATCTGTGCGAGGCGCGCATCCCAGGAGTGGGCTGCCGCTGCCTGTGACCGCGCGGCGCGGTCGGCGTCGCTGGTGCGGGTGAGCGCGGCGTCGAGGGCGGTGGCGAAGGCCGGCGCTCCGCGGGCGGTCGTGATCGCGTCGACGCGCTCCAGCGCGGGCAGCTCGGTCGCGACGACCGGCAGACCCGCCGCGAGGTACTCATACACCTTCATCGGGAAGATGGAGGCGGTGAGCTGATTCGATGCATAGGGGATGATCCCGGCGTCGGCGCCGCGCAGGACGTCGGGCAGCGCGGTGTGGTGACGGCCGCCGAGCACGTGGATGTTGGGGACGTCGCGCAGCGCGGAGACGTCGGTGCTCGGGTCGCCCATGCCGGTCGGGCCCACGAGCGCGAAGGACCAGTCGGGGCGCGCGCGGGCGACGTCGACGAGCAACGGCACGTCGAGCTTGGTGGCGACGACGGCGCCGGTGAAGACGATGCGCGGGCGCGGCAGCGCGGCGATGGCGGGGTCGACGGGTCCTGGTGTCAGCGCGGTGGCGAAGGCGGCGGTGTCGGCGACGTTGGGCGCGTAGAGGACGTTGTCGTTGAGCGTGCGCATGCGTGCTGCGAGTGCGGGCGCGCTGGCCAGGACGAGGTCGGCGCGGGCGGCGAAGCGGGCCTCGGCGGCGCGGAAGCTCGCGGCGTCGACGCCCGGCTGGGCGGCGATGTCGTCGACGCAGTGGTAGACGACGAGCGAGGGTTGCAACGTGTCGAGCAGCGCCTCGGCCTGCGGGACGTAGGCCCAGAGGATGGGGTCCTTGAAGTTGAGGTGCTTGATCGAGCGCTGGACCAGCGCGGGCAGGAGACGGGCGTTGAGCTTGCGCACCACGGCGTTCGCGTGTAGCGGCAGGACCAGCGGCGAGAGCACGTGGAGCCCCTCGGGCACCTGCCGCGCCGGGGCCAGGCCCCGGCGCAGCCGCCTGGCGATGCGCTTGAGGTCTCGGCCCGCCAGCTGCGGGCGGCGGAGCCCGAGCGACTCGATGAACAACACGCGGTTGTCGGCCGCCAGCCGCGACATCAAGTGATGTTGGTTGGTCGGCAGCTCGGTGTCCCAGTCGGCGAAGCCGACGCAGACGATGTCGCGGCCGACTAACCCCACGCCGTCGCTTCCCCCCACGGCGCGTCGAGGGACGAATTCCGGTCGCTCAGCGGCCATGAGTCGTCCCTCGATGGCGGGTGGGGAGAAGGGTGCGGAGCTTCTGTGTCATCAGCCAGGCGTCGTTGCGCAGGCGCGTCGACGTCGCGCCCGTGATGTTGAAGCGCTTGAGCGCGCGGTCGGTCTCGCCGAGGTCGCGGCGCAGCGCGCCGGCGCGGCGGCGGACGAGGGCGGCGGCCGCGCGGCGAAACGACAAGCCTTTCTCGCTCGGCAGGTGCCAGAGCGCGAGCGACGCCGGGTCCTCCGGGTTGGCCGCCTGATGGCGTGGGCCGGTCCAGATCCGCCCAGCGAGGTCGGAGCGGTCGACGAAGCGCGCGCGGTCCAGGGCTCCGGCAGCGGTGAGCAACTGCTCCTCGGTCGGCAGGCGGACGCCGGCAGCGGCCAGCTCGGCGTCGAGGTCCTCGCAGGTGGCGACGAGCCCACGCAGCGCGCCGGCGCGGCCGGCCAGCAGCTCGCCGCCGATCCACGGCGGGACCGGTTCCGTGCTTCCGGGCAGCGTGCCGATCGAGGCGCGGGTAGAGCCCGACACGTCCCAGTCGGGCGGATAGCCGATCGTCACGCAGGCCAGCGCGTCGCCCTCGGCGCCCAGCGTGGCGAAGGCGCGGCCCGGGTCGCGCCAGACGCAGTCGACGTCGACCAGCCACAGCTGACGGTCTGGCTCATCGGCCGGCGCGGTGGCGAGGATCGCATCAAAGACGTATCGCGACGAGTAGAACATCGTGACGTCGGGATCGGGCGCGTGGTCGTAGGGCGCGGTGACCCGCCGGACGCCAAGCTCCTCGATCACCCCCAGCAGCGCGATGCCGTGTTCGTCGAGGACCGCGCGCGGGTCCTCGAGGTTGAGCACGAGCATCAACTCGCAGTCGACGCCGCTGAAGCGCAGCGATGCCGCCTGCACGGCGACGCACTCCAGGTAGCGCGCCGCCAGCCGTCCGGCATCGCTGCCCGCCCGCGCCGACGGGTAGGTGAAGTCGTCGCCCGGCGCGTGGAGGTAGAGGTACTGGACGACGACCGGCGCAGGCACGACGGTCATGCGGCGACGGCTCGTTTCAGGGCCGCCAGCGAGTAGCGCTCGGCGACCACGGCGCGTCCCCGGGCGGCGAGCGCAGCAGCGTCGGCGTCGGCGCCGGTGAGCGTCAGGATCGCGTCCGCGAAGGCCGCTCCGTCGGCGCCCTCGCGGTAGTGCTCGCCCGCGCGCACGGCGAGTCCGGCGGCGGCGCGCGGGGTGGCGACGACCGGCAGACCGTGGGCCAAGGCCTCCAAGAACTTGAACGGCGTCCCGCCGCCCTCCAGCAGCGGCACGACCGCGCAGCTCGCGGCGGCGTATTCGGCGTCGAGGTCCTCGACGAAGCCCGCGGCCTGCACGCGCGCCTCGCCGGGCGCCGGATCGTCGAGACCGCGACCCACGAGGCGCAGGACGGTCTCGGGCCGGGTCGCCCACACGCGCGGCATCACCTCATCCAGCAGGAAGCGCAACCCATTGGCATTGGGTTCATAGGTGTAGTCGGCGACCATCAGCACGCGAGGGGCAGCGGGGCGCGCCGCCACCACGGTGATCGCGTCGATGTCCACCACATTGGGAACGAGGCGCAGCACCGCCTCCGGGCAGAGCTCCCGCGCACCCGCGAGGTCGGCCTCGCTGACCATCCACGACTCGGAGGACGTCGCCAGCAGCCGGCGCTCGGCGGCGCGCAGCAGCGCCGGCGAGCCGAGGTCGTCGGAGGCGAGCTCGTGGCGGTAGGCCGATTCCAAATTATGGGCGTTGTAGATGACGGGGCGGCGACGGGCGAGGCCCAGCAGCGCGGCGGCGGCGCCAGGGCCGTCGGCGATCACGCGGCGCACGCCGGGCTCCGCGGCGCGGCGGCTGGCGGCGCTGACCAGCTCGGGCGAGATCGCCCGCGCCCACCCGGCCGGAATGCGTCGGGCGCGCGCAGAGGTATAGGCCAGCGCGCGCCGCGCGCCGCGTGAGGGCTCGACTGCCTCGAAGTTCAGCCCGTCGACGGCCTGCAGCGCGGGCGCCGGCTCGTCGGCGCCGAAGCGCACGTACAGGACGTGGACGCCGGGGCCGGTCGCGGCGAGGGCGCGCAGCAGCGTCGCGACGCGCTGCGCCTGCCCGCTGCCGAGCACCGGCGTCTGCACCGCGACGAACAGATCGTGGTCGGCCATTCGCGGCCATCATCCCAGCGTGCGGCCTGTACGCTCGCAGCCGTGGTTGCGAGCAACCGAGCGGGTGGCCCCGGACGGGTGCTGGTGATCGAGCAGGGCGGACGGGGCGGCGTCGCCGACTACACCGCTGCGCTCGTCGCGGCCCTTGCCGCGCAAGGCACCGCCGTCGATCTCGCCACCGCGCGCGACCACCGCTATCCCGACGCGCCCGGCGTCACCGTCCACCGCAGCTTCCGCTATCTGCGTGACGGCTCGCCGGCCGGCCGCGCGCTGCGCCGCGCCCGCCTCGGCCGCGTCGGCAACGGCGTGCTCTTTCTCGCCGCGATCCCGCGGCTGATCGCGCTCGCCCGCGGTGCCGACGTCGTCCACACCGAGGGTTGGGAAGACCTCCGCCTCGGCGTCCTGGCCGTCGCCGCCCTGCGCGCCACCGGGGCGACGATCGTCCAGACCGAGCACAACACCTTCGAGCGCGACGCGTCGCTGGAGCGCACGCGGCGCATGCTCGCGCGGCTGACGGCCAGGACGATCGTCCACGCGCAGGCCGATCTCCCGCGCGCCTACGCGGCGCAGCGCGGGCACGCGGTCGTGATCCCGCACGGCGAGTACGGCGGCCTCGCACGCACGGGCGGCGAGGGGGATCGGGCCACCGTCCGCGCCGCGCTGGGCATCCCAGAGGGCGCGCCCGCGGTCCTGCTCTTCGGGCAGCTGCGCGCCGACAAGGGCCTCGGCGACCTGCTGCGCGCCGCCCGGGCCGTGCCCGAGCTGCACGTGATCATCGCCGGCGAGGATCTCGGCGCGCCGGCGGCCGAGGCCGCCCAGCTCGCGACCCCCGAGCTGGCGGGCCGCGTCCATCTACGGGCGGAGTTCATCCCGATGGCCGATGCCGCCGGGCTCTTCGCGGCGGCCGACGCCGTCGTCCTTCCCTACCCGCGCGCCAGCCAGAGCGGCGTGTTGTTGTTGGCCTACGGCTTCGCGCGCGCAGTCGTCGCCTATCCCGTCGGTGGGCTGGCCGAGGCGGTGGAGGACGGCGAGACCGGCTGGGTCTGCGCGCGCCCCGATCCTGAGGCGCTGGCCGACGCGCTGGGCGACGTCGTGGCGGTGGGGCCGGAGGAGTGTGCGCGGCGCGGCGTGGCGGGGCGGCGTCTCGCCGAGACACGCTTTGCGTGGGACGAGATCGCGCAGCGCACACGCGAGGTCTACGCCGACGCGCTGCGCCCGGGCGATGCGGATGCGCGGAAGACCGCGCGGATCGTCTTCGCCCGCGAGCTGGAGTCCGGGGCCGCGACCGTCGCGGAGATCACGGAGCCCGCCGTCCTGGACGCGGTGCGGACCGCGTCGGTTCCGCCCGCGCCCGTGCGGCTCGCCCAGCTCGTGCGCCGCCGCCGTGGCGAGCTGGACTTCGCCTCAGCCGTTGCCGCGCCGCTCGACGCCCTGCGCCACGAGGTGCTCGGCGACGACGCGCCGGGCCCGCCACGCTTCCTCGTCCGCGTGGACGAGTTCCCCCACTACCAGGCGTGGGACGAGCCGGCGCGCTTCGGCACCGATGGCTTCGAGCGGTTCCACACCATCTTGACTGAGGCCGGCGTGCCGTACTGCATCGCGGTGCCGCCGCGCGTGAGCCGCCGTCCGCTCGATCCGGCCGGGACAGAGTCGCGGGCGCTCGACGATCGCGAGATCGCCACGCTGCAGCGGATCGAGCGCGAGGGCGTCACGCTTGCGCTGCACGGCCGCGACCACCGCACGCGCCACGCCTCGCCGCGGCGGCGCAGCGAGCTGACGGGCCTTGACGCGGATGCGACCGCCGCGCTGCTGGACGGCGCGCTGGCCGAGCTGGCCGCCGCCGGCCTCCCGCGCCCTGACATCTTCGTCCCGCCCTACAACCGCTTCGACGCCGACCAGTACGCCATGCTCTCCGAGCGCTTCGCCATCGTCTGCTCGGGGCCAGAGACCATCGCGACGATGGGCTTCCACGCCACGCCGCAGTGGCGCGACGGCGCGCTCTTCCTCCCGTCCTACTGGCCGCTCTACGGTCACGCCCGCGAGGTCCTGCCCGCGGCCGCCGCGCTCATGAACACCAACAAGCCGATCTGGGCGCCGATCACGCTGCACTGGGGCTGGGAGTCCGACGACGGCTGGACCGAGTTGGAGGCCTTGGTCGCCCAGATCGCGCCGGCGGCGGCGCACTGGGAGCAGCTCTTGGCGCCGGTCCGCGCTGCGCGCGAGTGAGACGGCGCCGCGGCGTGCTAATCGCCGGTTGTGATCTCCGGTGATGCCCACGCCGGCCAAGCGGGCGTGCCAACCGGTCGGCCGCGTTCGTAGACCGCCACGGGCCTGAACGGTTTGCTGCTCGTGTTGTCGTAGAACGTGGCGCGGTCGACGATCTGCCGCGCCTGGGCGACGAGGCCCCAAAGGCGGCGGTAGCGCTGACGCACCTTGTCTTCTGGCACGGTGTGGCCGCCGAGCGCGACGCGGTGCGCGACGCGCGCAACTGCGAGGTCCTCGGGCACGAGCATGACGTGCAGCTCGACGAGGTACCCGGCCTCGAGGCCCTGTTTGACCAGGTCCACCTTGCTCGGGTGGCTGAACACGGTCTCGGTGATGACCGACCGACGATGTGCGATGGCTTGGTCGCGGGCGGTGACCGCTGCGGCGGACGCGTCGTAGGCGTGTTCCTCTGCTCGTCCCGGCCAGCGCTGTTCGGCGATCTCATCGGCGTTGATGAACGGCAGGTGCGTGACCGGCCCGAGCACCTCGCGGACGAACGTGGACTTCCCGGAGCCGTTGGGTCCGGCGAGGATGTGGAGGACCGGTGTGCTCACGCACCAGCCGAGCCGGGCTCGTGCACGACGACCACGCCGTCGGCATCGGCCTCGATCCACGGTTGCCCGGTGGCGCGCAGCTGATCTGCGAAGTCGAGTGTGTCGATGCGCTCGGCCGTCTGCTGGTTCCAGGAGACGCGAACGAATGCTTGCGCCCGGTCGGTGAGCGCGTCGTAGGACGCCTGACCCGCCAGCACCCGCGCGATCTCGTCGTGGGTGACGGCGGGGGAGGCTTCAAACTCCCGCCCGACGCGCGCCCAGTGATCTAGCTGCTGAGCGGCGCTGCGACTGTGGAGTTCTCCCGCCGCCTTGGCCGCCTCGAACAGCGCCCGATCGATCCGTGTGGGCATCGTCGCCATGTCAAGAGTGTAGCAGTCTGCTACGCAGCGCCTGCTTGGCTGGGGTGACACATGCCGCCGAGCTGCCGCGATCCACGCCAACCGTTACGAGCGCGCGAGCAGCGCGTCGATCCGCGCCGCGATCTTTGCGCCGTCGTAGCGCTCCTCGGCCAGCGCGCGCCCGCGCGCGCCCTCCCGTGCCACGCGCTCCGGATCGTCGCGATAGGCCGCCAGGACCGCGGTCGTCGCGGCGACGTCGTGCTCGGGCAGCGCGATCGCGCCCATCCCCGGCTCGATCATGTCGGCGACGCCCTCAGGCCCGGTCGACACCACGGGCCGGCTTGCCTCCATCGCATAGATGACCGCGCGCGGGGCGCCCTCGGTCGGGCTCGGGCAGAAGACCGAGACGTCGAGGGCGGATAGGACGTCGCCGATCGCGCGATGGGGTGTCGGCAGGAAGTGCGCGCGGTCGCCGAGCAGCGAGGTGGCCAAGGCCTTCAGGTCACTCTCGGCGTCGCCGTCGCCGGCGATCAGCAGGTGGACGTCGGGACCCAGCGCCGCTGCGGCGCGGATCAGCACGTCGATCGGCTTCTTGGGGTGCAACCGCGACACGCAGCCAACGGTGAAGGCGCCCTCCGGGATCCCCAGCTCATCGCGCACGCGTGCGCGGGCACCCGCGTCGAAACGCACCGCGTCCAAGTCCATGACATTGGGAACGACCTCGATGATCCCGGCGTCGATCCCGGCCTCCACGAGCGAGTCCTTGGTCCCGGTCGAGACCGCCAGCACGGCGTCGACGTCGCGCGCGGCGCGCCGGTACAGCACGTTCGGCGCGCCGCTGCGCAACTGGCGCGGCACCGGTCCCCACTCGGCCCAGGCCAGCGTCGGCCGCAGCCGCCGCGGCAGCCACGGCGCCAGCAGCTGCTCCTTCTTATAGTGGACGAGCAGCACGTCGTAGGGCGCCTCGCGCTCCAGCGCGGTGCGCAGCGCCCGCAGGACCAGCGGCGCGCGCAGGGTCAGCGAGACCGCGCTGGACCGCGAGAGCTTGGGCCCGAGGTCGATCGGCCGCACCGGTACCGACGTGCCGTCGGCGATCTCCGGCACGTTGCTCAGCATCACCACGTCGTGGCCGCGCTTGCCCAGCGCGTCGAGCAGGTCGACCGCGGCGTACTCTCCGCCACCGCGCGCGGCGGTGGTCATGACGCTCACGATCTTCACGCCGGGGCACCATAGTGGGCACTCTGGCCGTCTCACGTTCCGGCCGCCCCACCCGTTGCGCCCCGACACGATGCACTTGCCCACCGCCCAGCCCTTCGACGGCACCGCCGTCCTGGACTTCCTCGCCGCCCGCGCGATCACGGGCGTCGAGGAGGTGCGTGATGGCACGTACCGCCGGACGCTGGCGCTGCCCGGTGGCCCCGCGATCCTGGCGCTGACGCCGGACGCGCGCGGCATCACCGCGCGCTTCACGCTCACCGACGGCGCCGACGAGCCCGAGGCGATCCGCCGCGCCCGTGCGCTCTTCGGCCTCGACGCCGACCCGGCGGCGGTCGCCGCGCACCTCGGCGCCGATCCGCACCTCGGTCCGCTCGTCCGCGCGCGTCCCGGTCTGCGCGTGCCGGGCGTCGTCGACGGCTGGGAGATCGCGGCACGCGCGGTCCTCGGCCAGCAGATCACGGTCGCGGCCGCGCGCACGCTCGCGTCCCGGATCACGGCGGCCGTGGCGACGCCGCTGGCGCCAAAGCTCCCGGACGCCCGCGCGCAGACACCCGACTCCGCGACCCCGGACGTCGACACGCTGACCCATCTCTTCCCGACCCCGGCCCAGGTCGCCTCCGCGCCCGACGAGACCTTCACGATGCCGCGCTCGCGCGCCCGCACGCTGCGCGAGCTCGCCGCCGCCGACCCACCGCTCGCCGAGCCCACCGACGCCGCTGCGCTCCAAGAGCTCTGGGGCATCGGCCCCTGGACCGCCGGCTATGTCGCGATGCGCCTCGGCGACCCCGACATCTTCCTCGACGGCGACGTCGCGGTCCAAAAGGCGCTGCGCGAACTCGGTGCCGACCCCGCCGCCGCGCCGTCCTGGTCACCCTGGCGGAGCTTCGCCGTACTGCACCTCTGGGCCAGCCTGGCCGGACCCGCCGCGGCGGCTCAGGAGCGAACGCTCGACGTTTCGTGACGCTCTGTACGTCACAAAACGTCGAGCGTTTCTCCTAGGGCGACGCGGGCGTCGCGGCTCGCGGCGCGCCGGCGGCCGCGCGCAGGTCGTCCTGCGTCCAGACCTCGGCGAGTCGGACGATCACCGCCGCGGCCGACGCCATGTCGTGCAGCGAGGCCCACTCGCGCACGGAGTGAAACTCGTGGCCGCCGGTGAAGACGTTCGGCGTCGGCAACCCCATGGCGCTCAGCCGCGAGCCGTCGGTGCCGCCGCGGATCACCGTGCGCCGCGGCTCCAGGCCCTCGGCCGCGATCGCGCGTTCGGCGGCGCTCACGACCTCCGGGAACGGCTCGAGATGCGAGCGCATATTGGGGTACTGGTGGTGGACGTCGACCTCCAGCCGCGCGCGTGGCTCGGCGCCCACGACCTGCTCGGCGGTCGTGCGGATCAAGGTGATGTGCTGCTCGAGCAAGTCATCGTCGAAGTCCCGGACGATCGCGGTCACCGTCGAGCACTGCGCGTCACCGGCGATCGCGTAGGGGTGGATGTAGCCCTCGCGCTCGTCGGTCGTCTCCGGCGTCAGGCGATCGGCCGGCAGCGCGGCGACGATCTGCGCCGCCAGCCGCGTTGCGTTGACGAGGATGCCCTTGGCAAAGCCGGGGTGGATGTCGACGCCGTGGATCGTCAGCTTGACCTCGGCGGCGGTGAACGTCTCGTCCTGCAGCTCGCCGATCTCGCTGCCGTCCATGGTGTAGGCGCAAAACGCACCGAAGCGCTCAACGTCGAAGAGCGTCGCGCCCTCGCCGATCTCCTCGTCGGGCGTGAAGCAGACGCGCAGCGTGGGGCGGGGGAGCTCGGGATGTGTGGCCAGGTAGCTCACCGCGGTGACGATCTCGGCGACGCCGGCCTTGTCGTCGGCGCCCAGCAGCGTGTCGCCCGACGAGGTGAGGAGGTCGTGGCCGACCTTGGCGGCGAGGCCGGAGACGGTCGCGGGATCGAGGACCGTCCCGCCGCGCGGCAGCGCGATGATCGCGCCGTCGTAGTCGCGGTGCACGAGCGGCTGCACGCCGGCCCCGGGCGCGTCCGGGCTGGTGTCGACGTGGGCGATGAGCCCGATGGTCGGCGCGCCGTCCACCGTCGCCGGCAACGTCGCGGTCACGTAGCCGTTGTCGTCCAGCGCGGCGTCGTCGAGGCCGGCGGCCTGCAGCTCGTCGACCAGCAGCCGCCCCATCTCCAGTTGGCCCGGCGTGCTCGGGCTCTGCGTGCGCACCCGCGCGGCGGTCGACTCGATCCGGACGTAGCGCTCGAAGCGCTCCAGCAGGCCGGGGGCGAGCTCCCGGGCGAGCTCGGAGGAATACGGGGTCGGCATCGCTTGAGCCTAGCCGCCGATCGGCGTCTACCAGCGGACCGCGTGGGCCTCCATCACGCCCCAGCCGCGGGCGACGATCGTCCCGCCGGGGAGCGTCCCCGAGAACGCGCCGAACGGCTGGACGTAGTCGCTGGCAAAGAGCTTGAAGTCGTCGGCGCGCGCCCGGCGCGCCTCCTCAGCGAAGGTCAAGACCGAGTTGTCGTCGAACGTCACGGTGCTCAAGTCCTCGTCGAAGCGCGCGGGCGGCAGCTCCTGTGCGACGCCGTCGATCCAGAGCGTGCGCTCGCTGCCAACCGGCGCGTCGTGCACGCCGACCACGATGTTGAAGGCCAAGGCGTTGCCCGCGGGCGTCTCGCCGACACCCGCGCACCAGCGCCAGTTCGTGCGCCGTGCGTGGTAGCCGGCGGAGTCGTCGAGCAGCCCGCGCAGCTCCACAGCCCGCCCGTCCACGGTGCCCGTCGCGCGCACCGGCTGCTTGCGCGTCCAGATGTAGGAGTCGCCGTGGCGCGAGGTGACCTCCATCGCGTCGCCGTCGGGCGTCAGCGCCAGCTCGGCGCCGCCGAACCGCGCGCGGCTATCGGCCAGCACTACGCCGCCGGGCCGGAAGACCGTCTTCTCGCGCAACTGCTTCCGGTCCCACGTCGCCCAGAACGCCTGCGGCAGCACCCCGACGCGCACGTTGGCCGCGCACAGCATGAGCTCCTCGCCGTAGAGGCCGAGGTAGCGCCAGCGCTTCAGCGGCCGACGATCGCGCAGCAGCGCCATGTGCGCTGGCGGCACCGGCAGTCCGGACGGGCGATTGCGCAGCGGGAGGTCGTCCAGGCTCGGCACGTCCGGGGTATGCTCCCAGAGATCGGTTGACTGACCAGTCAATCGTTAATTCGGAGAGACCGTGCGCGCCGCCGCTGTCCAACTCACCGCGACCGCCGACAAGGCTACAAATCTCGAGACCGCCGACCGTCTCGTGCGGGCCGCTGCTCGCGATGGCGCGTCGCTGGTCGTCCTGCCCGAGAAGTGGTCGGTCTACGGAACGCCGGAGGATCAACGCGCCGGCGCCGAGCCGCTCGACGGACCCGCGCTGAGCTGGGCGCGAGCGATCGCGCGCGAGCTGGAGATCGATCTGGTGGCCGGATCGATCGCCGAATCGCCGCGTGATCCGTCGCCGGACATCCTCGGTCGCGGGTACAACACCTCCGTCCACCTCGGCCCCGACGGCAGCGACCGCGCGATCTACCGCAAGCTGCACATGTTCGACGTGCTCGTCGGTGGCCGCGACTACCGCGAGTCCGACGGCGAGGCACCGGGCGATGAGGTCGTCCTCAGCACGCTCGCCGATGGCCTCCAACTCGGTCTGACCATCTGCTACGACTTGCGCTTCCCCGAGCTCTACCGCCGCCTGGCGGTCGATGGGGCGCGCGTGCTCGCCGTTCCCGCCGCCTTCACCGAGCCCACAACCCGTGACCACTGGGAGATCCTGTTGCGCGCTCGCGCCATCGAGAACCAGGCCTTCGTCGTAGCCGCCAACCAGGTCGGGCGCCACGCGCCGGGCCTGCGGACCGGCGGCCGCTCGATGATCGTCGACCCGTGGGGGATCGTCCTCGCTCAGGCGCCCGACGTGGAGTGCCACATCGTCGCCGAGCTCGACCTCGACCGGCTCGCGCGCATCCGCGCCGACCTCCCGTCGCTGGCCAATCGCCGTCCGGAGGTCTACGGCTGATGGCCGGCCGGGTGGGACGATCGCCTCAGGCCGCCGCCGAGAAGCGCCGGCTGATCCTCGACGCCGCCGTCCGCGTCTTCGCTCGTCAGGGCTTTCACACCTGCCGTGTCAGCGACATCGCCGACGAGGCGGGCGTCGCCTACGGGTTGGTGTACCACTACTTCCGCTCCAAGGACGAGGTGCTCGACACCCTGTTCCTGGAGCGCTGGAACGTCATGCTCGACGCGATCCGCGAGGTCGACACCCAGGACATCACGGCTCGCCGCAAGCTCGAGGCGATCGCCGGCTTCATCGTCGACTCCTACCGCCACGACCCGGACTTGATGAAGGTCATCATCGTCGAGGTCACGCGCGCCGCCAACTCCTTCGGGCAGACGCACCTGGCGAAGATCACCGAGGCCTACAACCTGATCGGCGCTGTGGTCGAGAAGGCGCAGGTCGCGGGCGAGTTTCGCTCCGACATCTCGCCGCAGTTCGCCGCGATGGCGTTCTACGGCGCCATCGAGCAGGTGCTCACCGGCTGGATCTTCGACTCGCTGCCCCAATCGGCCGGCGGTTTCGACGAGGCCAAGCGCCTGATCGTCGAGACGATCTGCAGCGGGCTCGATCGCTAGACCATTGGTGCGAGCCTACGGCTGTGCTCGTACGGCGGCGATCATCTCGCATCAATCGTCTCGCCAGCAGGTCCGGCGGGTAGAGTCCGGCCCAGATGCAGCACAACGACATCACCAAGCGCCTTGCCTGGTCAGGGCTGCTGGCGGCCTTCGGGGCACTCGCCTCCATCGCCGCCTCGCGCGTCGCGGCCATCGCCTACCGCCGGATCTTCGACGAGGACCCGCCCGAGTGAGTGAGGACGCCCCCGACCCGTTCGCCCCGACCGAGGCGGGACCGGCGCCGGAGTCCGCCACGCCGGTCGAGCCGTCGCCGACCGTCGGCGCCGCCGAGGCGACCTTCAGCCAACCGGCCGGCAGCGCCCTGCTCGACGCCCAGCCGGTCGATCCGCACCCCGAGAAGCTCGTGGGAGCGGCGTTCGCCGGCGGCCTCGTGGCCGCCGTCTTCCTCAAGGGCCTGGCCAAGCGGAGGCACCGATGAGCGATCAACAGCAGCCGACCAACCTCGTCACCGCGATCCAGGAGGTCAGCGAGAAGGCCTCGCTGCTGGTCCGCGAGGAGATCGAACTGGCCAAGGCCGAGGTGACCGAGAAGGTCACCAAGCTCGGCAAGGGCGCGGCCGTCGCGGCCGCCGCCGGCATCTTCGTGCTCGCCGCCTCGATCATGATCCTGTTCGGGCTGGCCGAACTCGCTTACTGGGCGATTCCGTTCCCCGGCAACCAGCCGTTCTGGGGCTACTTCACCGTCGCCGCCATCCTGCTCGTGCTCGCCGCGCTGGCCGGCTACGTCGCGTTCCGCGCGCTGAAGGCCGGCTCGTCGCCGACGCCGACGATGGCCATCGAAGAGGCCAAGCTGATCAAGGAGACCATGACGGCCGAGCACCCCGGAGGGACCGTCTGATGCCTCAGCGCTCTCCCGAGCAAATCCGCCAGTCCATCGAGTCCAACCGCGCCGAGCTGGCCGTCTCGATGGAGCGGCTGCGCGGCGAGGTGGCCGAGGTCACCGACTGGCGCAAGCAGCTGCGCGAGCACCAGCAGGAGGTGCTGATCGGCGCCGCCGTCGCGGGCTTTGTCATCGGTGGCGGGATCGCTGCCATCGGCGGCCTGCTGCGCCGCAAGAAGCGCCGCTGGTAGCAGTCGCTTCCTCCGTCTCGGACCGTCCGGCAGCGCGCCTACGGTTCGAGGCGGATGCAGTCCCGCGCCAACGAGCTTCCCGTTCGCACGATCATCCGCGTGGTCGCGATCGTCGTCCTGGCGGCGATCTCGCTGTACCTCGTCTACCTGCTGCGCAAGCCGATCGGCTGGGTGCTGACGGCGACGTTCGTCGCGATCGCGGTCTCCGGGCCAGTCAACCGGCTCAACCAGCACATGCGGCGCGGCTTTGCGATCACGATCGTCTACCTCGGGCTGGTCCTCGTCCCGGTCGGGCTGACCGCGCTCGTCGTCCCGCCGCTGGTCACCCAAGGCACCAACCTCGCGGGGGACCTGCCCAGCTACGCGCACGACATCCAGGACTACGTCAACAAGAACGAGCGGCTGCGCAAGCTCGACGACAAATACGACCTGACCGGCCAGCTTCAGAAGCAGGCCAACCAGCTGCCGGCCAAGATCGGCGATGCAGCCAAGGTGCTGAGCGACATCGGCCTCGGCCTGGTCAACTCGGTCTTCGCGCTGGTCAACATCCTCATCTTGAGCATCTTCATCGTGGCGGGCGGTCGCAGCTGGACCGACGCGGCGCTGCGGCTGAGACCCGAGGCCGAGCGCGATCGCATGCGCCGCATCCTCGACAGCACGGCCGCGGCGGTCGGCGGCTACGTCCAGGGCGCGCTCACGATCGCGGTGATCGCGGGCGTCCAGGCGTTCATCGTCCTGGAGATCCTCGGCGTCCCGTTCGCGGCGCCGCTGGCGGTGCTGGCCGGGCTGGCGTCGCTGATTCCGCTCGTCGGCGCGACGGCTGCGGCGATCGTCATCGGGCTGGTCACGTTGTTCAACGACTTCCCCAGCGACACCATCATCTGGGCGATCTGGGCGATCGTCTACCAGCAGCTGGAGAACAACATCATCCAGCCGCAGGTCCAGCGGCGCACGGTCCAGGTGCAGCCGATCATCGTCCTCATCGCCGTGCTCTTCGGCAGCACGCTGCTCGGCGTCCTCGGCGCGATCGTCGCGATCCCGCTGGCGGCCTCGATCCAGATCCTCGTGCGCGAGTGGTGGGAGTGGCGGGCAGAAGCTCGCGAGGCCGCGATCATCGACCCGGCCGGCCCGCAGCCGCCCGGGCCACCGGGCGTGGGCGGCGGCCCCGACGAAGGCCCCGGTCCCGGCGGCACGATCCTCCCCGCCACCTAACCTCACCCAGCGGCGTCGAGGGACGACTGAACCGTTATATGCCGGTTCAGTCGTCCCTCGATGGCTCAGACGCCGAGCTCGGCCAGCAGCGCGCGCGGCAGACCACCTGCGCCGAGCAGGCCGGGGCCGACGTGGGTGCCGATGACGGGCCCGATCTCCGAGACGAAGACCGGCTCGGTGCCGTAGATCTCGCGGCCGCGCTCGACCAGCTTGGCGGCCTGCTCGTGGGCCTGGATGTGCTGGACGACCCAGCCGTCGGCGCCGTCCTCGTGGCGGGCCTTGAGGTAGTCGACCATCCGCTCGAACGCGCGGCCGGAGGTGCGGACGCGCTCGACCGGTGTGATCTCGCGGTTGATGGTGAGGATCGGCTTGATCTTCAGCGCGCCGCCGAGCCACGCCTGCGCGGTGCCGATGCGGCCGCCGCGCTTGAGGAACTCGAGCGTGTCGACTGCGAACCAGATCTTCATGGCGTCGGTCGCGTCGTTGACGCGCTGGGCGACGGCATCGACGTCGGCGCCTGAGCTGGCGGCGGCCGCGCCGGCCAGCGCGCAGAGGCCGATGCCGCCACAGGCGGTGCGCGAGTCGATGACCTCGACGCGGCGGCCCGGGTAGGTGGTGGAGATCTCGGCCGCGGCCTGGCGTGCGCTCTCGACGGTGCCCGAGATTCCGCCGGCGATGTGGACCGAGACGATGTCGCGCCCCTGGGCGGCCAGCGGCTCGTAGACCTCCAGGAAGTCGCCGATCGACGGCTGCGAGGTCGTCGGCAGCTGGTCGAGCTGGCGCAATTGGTTGTAGAAGGCGGTGAAGTCCGGCATGTCGGACTCGCGCTCGTGGCGGTCGCCGAGGTTGACGTACAGCGACACCTCGTGGATGTCGTGGGCCTGAAGCAGTGCGCGCGGGGCGTAGTGCGTGGTGTCGGTGACCACGGCGACCTGGGACATGCCCGGAGCCTACGGGGTCTTGCGTCGTGGGAGGATGGGCGCGGATATGGCCATCACGCTCGTCACCGGCGCCACCGGGCTCGTCGGCTCACACGTCGCGCGGGCGCTGCTGGCGCGTGGCGACAACGTCCGCGTGACGGTGCCCGAGCACGCGACGATGGACGCGATCGCCGACCTCGACGTCGAGGTTGTCGTCGCCGACGCGACCAACCGCGGCGAGATGCGTCGGGCGCTTCGCGGTGTCGATCGTTTCTTTCACGTGTCCGATGCGACGATGCTGCGCGCCGGCTGGGGCGACCTCTACCAGGCCAACGTCATCGGCACGCGGATCGCGTTGGAGGAGGCGCTGCGCGCCGGCGTCCAGCGCACCGTGCACACGAGCACGATCGCGGCGATCGGTCCGGCAGACGGCCGCTCGACCGCCGATGAGACGCAGGTCTTCAACGCCGCGCGGATCGGGTTGGCCTATGCCAACGCGAAGGCCGAGGCCGAGCGTGAGGCGCTGCGCGTTTGCGCTCAAGGACTGCCGGTGGTCATCGTCAATCCCGCGCACGTGCTGGGTCGTGGCGACGTGCATCGATCGTCGACCGAGCTGGTGCGGCGGTTTCTGCGCCGGGAGATTCCGCTGTATGTCGATGGTGCGCTGTGCATCGTGGGCGCCGAGGACGTCGCTCGTGGTCACCTGCTGGCCGAGGAGCGCGGAAGTGTTGGTGAGCGCTACATCCTGGGTGGGCGGAACTTCACCAACGATCGGTTGTTTGCCGACCTGGGGCGGTTGTCGGGTGTGGAGCCGCCGGCGGTCAAGCTGCCGCTGCATGCGGCGCTGGCGCTGGCGCGGGGGTTTGAGGCGCTGCCAGGGCGCCCGCCGATCACGGTCGAGGAGATCCGAGCGCTGTCGCAGCAGTGGGCGTTTCGGTCGACGAAGGCCAAGCGTGAGCTGGGGTGGTCGCCGGGGCATCACGAGCAGCCGCTGATCGACACGATCGAGTGGTATCGCGAGCGGGAACCGGAGGCCGTGGGACGGGTTGGGACGCGGCAGCCGCTGGCGTTGCGGGCGGTCGGGTTCGGGGTCGGCCGCGTCTTGGGCGCGGCGCGGCTGTTGGGGGATTGAGTTCGTTCGCCTCGTTAGCGGGGGCGCTTGTGCGCGACACGTCTCTGGTGTTGCGGGCGTGCGGTTGGCTGGCGTGGGTCGGGGTGCTCTGTGTGGCTGGCGTTCCGCCCAGACGTTTGTCGGAGTGCCTGCTGTGGACCGTTCCTCACCGAGGGGAGTGAGGGCTGTTGGTGGTGCAGGCGCCTGGGGTCATCCGCCATCGTCTGGGGGATGCATGTCGGCTACCCCTCGCATATGAGGGGTGAGACGCCACGGACCTCGGCGCGCAAGGTCCGGGTCGCCTGGTGTCCCACAGAGGGACCCAGGACGCCCCCGAACCTCCACGAGCGCATCGGACGGCCACTGACGGCCGCAGCACCCAAGCTGCTCACTCCCTTCGGTGAGAAACGGTCCACAGCAGGCAGCGAGACCCACGCCTGAGCGGAACACCACCAACAACGACACTCCGATCACGCCAGCCAACCACGTCGAGGAGCCGTCCACGCGTCATAAACAGGCGCCCACGCCATCACGCGGTCAGGCGAGCAAGGAAGCAACCGACGCGGCGTCCAACGGTGACGCCACGCCCTTCTCCGTCACCAGCGCGGAGATCAGCGACGCCGGCGTCACATCAAAGGCCGGGTTGATCACCGATGTGCCAGATGGGGCGACGAGGACGCCACCGAACTGCAGCACCTCTTCGGCACCGCGCTCCTCGATCTCGATCGCATCCCCATCCGGCGTCCCAACATCAATCGTCGACGTCGGCCCCGCCACCACGAACGCCACCCCCGCCGCCCGCGCCGCCAGCGCGTGCGCATAGGTCCCGACCTTGTTGGCGACATCGCCGTTGGCGGCCACCCGATCGCACCCGACCACCACGCCATCGACCACACCCCGGCGCACCAACCCCGCCGCCGCGCCATCCACGATCAGCGAGAACGGGATGCCAAGCCGCTGCAGCTCCCACGCCGTCAGCCGCGCGCCCTGCAGCAGCGGCCGCGTCTCGCACGCGATCACGCGGACGCCCTCGTGGCGCTCGGCCAGCTCGATGCAGACACCGAGTGCCGAGCCGCGGCCGCCGGTCGCCAGCGCGCCCGTGTTGCAGTGGGTCAAGACCGTCCGAGCCGACGACAGCAGATCAGCACCGAACCCCGACAGCGCCGCGCTCGCCGCGTCTTCGGCCGCGTGGATCTTCTGCGCCTCGCTCCGCGCGGCGCTCGCGATCGTCGACGGCCCGGCGCCCAACGCCGCCGTGCGCACGCGCTCCACCGCCCAGGCGAGGTTCACCGCCGTCGGCCGCGAGGCCATCAGGATCTCCGCCCCCTCCTCCAGCGCGCCGAGCGACGGTCGCGCCGACAGCTCCATGGCCAGTCCGTAGGCCGCCGCGATCCCGATGTTCGGCGCGCCCCGCACTGCCAGCCGCGCGATCGCCGCCGCCGTGTCGGCCGCGCCGGTGAGCGCCAGCCACGTCTCGGCGCCCGGCAGCAGCGTCTGATCGACGACCGACAGCCGCCGCCCGTCCCACCTCAGCGCCTGAATCGCAGCCACGTCACAAGACCCTATTGCGCACCTGGCGCGCAGGGTTCTCTACTGTTCGCGCGACCCGTGCTCAAAACGCGCCTCGCGGTGGGTCTCGCCGCGCTCCTGTCCCTGCTGATCCCGACCGCCGCCCACGCGGGCGATCCGATCATGCCGCTCGCCAGCGTCCAGAGCGGCATGCACTGCACCGGCTACAGCGTGATCCGCGGCACCGACATCTCGTCCTTCGACGTCGACGTCCTCGACGTGCTCAGCGGGCCCGACGCCCAGATCCTCGTGACCGTCAGCGGTCCCGCCGTCGACACCACGGGCATCGCCGAGGGCTTCTCCGGCTCGCCGGTCAAGTGCGTCGACCCCGCCGACGGCGTCGCCAAGACGATCGGCGCGATCGCCCAGGGCACGGGCGACTACGGCAACAAGCTCGTGCTCGTGACCCCGATCGAGACGATGCTCGGCGAGCAGGTCGACCCGCCCGCGAGCGCCAAGCCGATGCCGGCCGCGCTCAAGCGCAAGGTACGCGCGCTGGCGACGCCGCTGAGCTTCTCCGGGGTCTCGGGCCCCGTCGCCACCGCGCTGCAGGCAGCCGGCAAGAAGCTCGGCCGGGCGCTCTACGCCGCCCCTGCCACGCCACGCGCCGCCGCCTTCCCGGTGCAGACGCTGCAGCCCGGCAGCTCGGTCGCGGTCGGCCTGGCCGGCGGCGACATCGAGGCCGGCGCCGTGGGCACCGTCACCTATGTCGACGGCAGCAGCGTCTGGGCCTTCGGCCATCCGCTCGACGCTGCCGGGCGCCGCTCGCTGCTGCTCCAGGACGCCTACGTCTACACGGTCGTCAACAACCCGGTCGACTCCGACCAGCAGACGAGCTACAAGCTTGCCGCGCCCGGTCACGATCTCGGCACGCTGACCAACGACGCGCCGTCGGCGGTCGTCGGCCGCCTCGGCGCACTGCCCGACCGCTTCCCGCTGCGCGTCTCGGCCACCGACTTGGATTCCGGACGGGTGGTCCACGAGAACGTCGAGATCGCCGACGAGACCGCCGTCGGCCAGCCGACCGGCAGCTCGTCGTTGACCCAGGTCGGCCCCGTCGCCGTCGCCCAGGCGGCCTACGACATCCTGCGCGGCTCGCCCGCCCGTCAGAGCGGCGAGATGTGCGTGCGGATCACCGTCCGCGAGCGCAAGGCGCCGTTGCGGTTCTGCAACACCTACGTCGGCGGCTCGCCGAGCTCCCCGGCCGCGCCGCTGGTCGCCGACTTCGCCGCCGCCACCGGCCTGCTCGATGCCTACAACTTCGGCACGCTGCACGTCACCAGCGCGGCCGTCAACCTCAAGCTCCGGCGCGATCTGCATCAGGCCTTCCTGCTTGCCGCCGCGGCCCCGACCCACGTCCGCCGTGGCCACGACCTCAAGGTCCGGATCCTCGCCCAGCGCGTGCGCGGCGCGCGCTTCACGAGAACCGTCAAGGTGCACGTCCCGCGCTATCTGAAGAAGGGCACGCACATCCTGAGCCTCACCGGCGCGGCCGCCGATGCGGTCGCCGGCCAGGGCGACGCCCAAGATCTCAGCTCGACGTTCACCATCACCTTGGGCGACCAGAGCGACTCGTCCAACGACGATCCGGGCCCGCGCGACCTCGACGAGCTGGCCCAAGCGGTCGCCGGTCTGCACCGTGAGGACGGCGTGACGGCGAGCTTCCGCGACCCGGGCGACAGCAGCGGCGACTCGGCCACGAGCGAGATCGAGGTCCTGCGCGACCCGCAGCTGCGCATCAGCGGCAGCACACGGCTGCGGGTCGTGGTCCGGCCGTAAGGGCGGGCCGAGCTAGCTCAGGCGGTTCTCGATGCCGAGCGGCGCCGGACCGCTGGCCTGCTGAGCCGTGACGGCATCCGCGTCCTCGGTCTGCTCGACGCCCAGCGTCTCGGCCAACTCGCCGGATTCGAACATCTCCATCACGATGTCGCAGCCGCCGACCAACTCGCCCCCGAAGAAGAGCTGCGGGATCGTCGGCCAGTTGCTGATGGCCGACAGCTCCTGACGGATCCGCGGATCCGGGAGGATGTCGACGGCGGCGAACGGCGCGTCCAGCGCCTGCAGCGCCGCGACCGTGCGGGCGCTGAAGCCACACGCCGGAGCGTCCGGCGTGCCCTTCATGAAGAGGATCGTCTTGTTGTCGCGGATCGCCTCGGCGATCGCGTCACGGATGGGATTGATGTCGCTCATGCCTGCTGCTCCGGGACTCGGGTGGTGAGGGACAGCGCGTGGATCGGGCCACCGATCTCTGCGCCGAAGACGTCGTAGACGAGCCGATGCTGCGCGATGCGGGTCAGACCGGCGAAGGCGGGGGAGACGATGGTGGCGCGGAGATGGTCTCCGGTGCCGGTCCAGTCCTCCACCTCGGCGGTGCTCTCCGGGATCGCCGCCTCGATGCGGCGCTTGATCTCGTCGGTCGTCGGCATTGGTGCTTGAGGGTATCGCTATCCTTTGTATAGCGATGACCGGAACGACCGTCACATTCAACGCCAAGGGCGTCCTCTTCACCGAGAAGGGCGCCGAGAAGGTCCGCGAGTTCCTGGATTCCCAGGGCGCCGACGTCACCTCCGCCGGCCTGCGCGTCGGTGTGCGCGGCGGCGGCTGCTCGGGCTTTCAGTACCAGCTCGCGTTCGATGACCAGAAGGAGGGTGACGTCGTCTTCGAAGACCACGGCCTCCGCATCCTCGTTGACGCCCAGAGCCTGCCGTACGTCGACGGCTCGCACATCGATTACGTCGACTCGCTCCAGGGCGCCGGGTTCCAGGTCAACAACCCGAACGTCGTTGCGGCCTGCGGCTGTGGCTCCTCGTTCCGCGTCGAAGACGAAGAGCAGGTTTCGGCGGTCTGACGGTCGCACTGCGCGCGGCGGCGGTCTGCGCCGCGCTGCTCCTCGCCGGCTGCGGCGAGGGGCAAACCGCCCCTGGGCGCGCGCCGGCTGCCGCACAGCGCGCGCCCGCACCAAAGCCGAAGCCCAAGCCGACGGTCCTGGCCACCGGCCTGACCGAGTCCAACCCGCAGCTGCTCTGGCCGGCCGCCGACCACGCGGTCGCACCCGGCTTCGACCTCTGGCGCGACCGCCTCCTCGCACTGCACCCGCGCTTCCTGCGCGTGCCGATCTACTGGAACCAGCTGCAGCCCGACCCCGCCCAGCCGGCCGACCTGCACCATCCCGCCGACGGCTGCCTGCGCGGCCGGCCGCCGTGCGGCGCCTTCAGTGGGATCGCCGACGAGCTGGCCGCGATCGCCGCGCTGCAGCGCGCCGGCCTCGGCGTTCCGCAGGTCGAGATCGTCATCGCCAACGTGCCCGACTGGGCCGCCAACCCGGCGTCAGGCTGCGAGCGCAAGGACGCCACGCCGACCTCGCGGCCGATCAACGCCGCAGGGTTGGAGGCCTACCAGGCGCTGATCACCCAGGTCGCCGCGCTGGCGGCCCAGCAGGGTGCGACGGTTCGCTGGTGGAGCCCCTGGAACGAGCCCAACCACCCCGCGTTCGTCAGCCCGCAGCGTGCGGCGTGCAGCTCGACCTCGCCGTCGCTGGCACCTGCCGTGTACGCGCAGCTCGTGCTCGCCGCCAAGGCCGCGCTGGACGCGGTGCCCGGCGATCAGCAGCTGATCCTCGGCGAGATGGCCGGCACGACCGTCGCCTCGGCGCGGCGCTCGACGATCCAGGAGATGGTCGCCGCGCTGCCCGATGCGGTCGCGTGCGCGAGCCGGACGTGGTCCCAGCACGACTACGCGCAGGTCACGCCCGATACGGGCAAGCCCGACCCGATCACCACGCTCGAGCAGGCGCTCGATGCCCGACCGTGCACGAAGGGCGCGCACATCTGGGTAACGGAGACCGGCGTCGGCGGCGACAACCCCGGCGCCCAGCGGCCGATCGACGACGCGTCGCTGCGCGCGCAATGCCGCGCGCAGGCCGGCGCGCTGCGCCGCTGGGCCGACGATCCCCGCGTCGACGCGGCGTTCCAATACACCTTCCGTGAGGACACGGCCTATCCCGTCGGGCTGGCCGACGCAGGTCTCACCCGCGTCTATCCGACGTACGACCTCTGGGCTGCCTGGGGCGACCGCGCGCCGAGCGCCCCGGCGCCCGCGCTCCCGCAGTCCTGCGCCTAAGCCCCGAACGACCGCTAGAGCGCCGGGACGTGCAGCGCCTGGCCGTCGAGCGCGATCAACGCCCGCTCGACCGACGTGTTGATGCAGGTGAACGACGGCGTGTCGCGCTTGGTCCAGGCCGACGCCTCGGTCGTCCGCAGCCGCTGCACGAGATCCAGGAACGCGCCCGCGTCGTTGGTGTCGAAGGCGACCACGAACTCCTGGTCGTCGAGGCCGAACGAGTAGGTCGTGTGGTTGTCGACGGTCGGGTACTCGCGGCCCACAGCGATGTGCTCCTGCATGATGCGCCAGCGCTCGCCGGCCTCCAGGCCGTACCACTCGCGCGTCTTGACGAACGGGTAGACGAAGAGGTACTTGCCCTTGAAGCGGCGCGGGATCTGGCGCTCCTCGTCGCTGTACTCCGAGGCCTTGCGCAGTCCCAGGAACGAGTAGGGCTGCGTCGCCCATTTCATCAGGCCCGACTGGGACAGCACGACGTGGAACTCGTGGATGCGGTCGAGGTTCTCGGCCTCCATGACCAGCATCAGCTCGGCATCCGCGCGGGTGCCCACGAGCGAGAAGCCCTGCAGCAGGTGGTCGGTCCCGAAGTCCTCGCAGGCGGCCAGGAACTCCTGCTTGTGGAGTGCGCGCTCGGACTCCGGCAGTCGGCGCCAGGCAGGATCGAGCTGCAGGAACGTGTACTTCACAAAGTGACGGTCGGCCATGAGCTACCTGATTGTAATGTGAACGGGGGTTACCCCCACGGCCGTTCCGGGGTGGCGACCGATACGATTGACGCGATGCGCATCGCGCTCGTCAGCCCCTATTCGTGGACCTACCCCGGGGGCGTCACGCGGCATATCGAGGCACTGCGGGAGGAGCTCTCCTCGCTCGGCCACGATGTGCGAGTCCTGGCCCCTGTTGATCCGCCCGACCGCCGCTCGGTGCGGCGGCATCGCGGCGCGGTCCCGCAGGAGCGTGAGCTGCCGGGCTGGCTCGTCTCGCTGGGCCGGACGATGGGCTTTCCGGCCAACGGCGCGGTGTCCAATCTGACGATGCCGTACGGGCCCAACGTCCACGCCCTGCGCGAGGAGCTGCGCACCGGCGGCTACGACGTCGTCCATCTTCACGAGCCGGTCGTCCCCTGCGTGGGCTGGGACACGCTGATGACCTGCGGCGTGCCGATGGTCGGCACCTTCCACTGCTATTCGGCCAACGCGGTCAGCAACGGGATCGCGGTGGCCATCGGCGCCCGCCGCCGCCTCAACCGCCTGAAGGTCCGCATCGCCGTCTCCGAGGCCGCTGCCTGGACGGGCGAGCGCTTCTACGGCGGCCGCTACCGCGTGATTCCCAACGGCGTCACGGTGCCCGACGCGCTGGAGCTGACGCCGGCCCAAGCGGTCACCCCCGAGCGCCCGCTGCAGATCGCGTTCGTCGGCCAGGCCGTGGAGCGCAAGGGCCTTCCTGTGCTGCTGCGCGCCTTCGAGGCGCTGCGCGAGCACGTGCCCGCCGAGCTGAAGATCGTCGGCGCGACGCCCGAGGAGGTCGAGCCGCTGCTGCTCGACGGCCGCGACGGCGTCACGGTGCTAGGCAAGGTCGACGACGCGACCAAGGTTCAGATTCTGCGTGAGGCCGACGTCCTGGCCGCTCCGTCGCTGGGCGGTGAGAGCTTCGGCATGGTGCTGACCGAGGCGTTTGCGGCCGGCACGCCGGTGGTCGCCTCCGACATCGCCGGCTACCGCGACGTCGTCCATGACGGCGGTAACGGCGTCCTCGTGGAGCGCGGGAATGCCGCCGCGCTCGGCGAGGCGCTGCGCGCGCTGGCGCTCGACCCCGCCCGGCGCGACGCGCTGTCGGCCACTGCGCTGGAGACCGCGCATCAGTACGCCTGGCCGCGCGTCGCCGCACAGGTCCTGGAGGCCTATGAGGACGCGATCGCAGTTGGCGCGCCCGAAGGCGCCGGCCAGCGCTTGGGCGTCCGCGTCGGCGCGCTGTCGGCCGATCTGCAGCCGCGCCGTCCGGCGCGGCGCCTGCCGAGCATCGAGCCGCCGCGCCCGTCGCGCGAGCGCGCGCCACGCCCGGTCTTCGCCCTCGCCCGCCGCGCGCTGATGGCGATCGTCGCCGTCGCGATCCTCGCCGGCTCCTTTTTCGCACTGCAGCGCATCGGGCTGGACCGCATCGGCCACTCGCTGCTGCACGCCACGCCGCCGTGGGTGCTCGTCGCGCTTGGGCTGATGTGCGCTTCGATGGTCGTGCGCGCCGTCGCCTGGACGGCGATCCTGCGCGCCGCGATGCCGACCGCACCGCGCCCGCGGCTGGGCGACGCCCTCCAAGGGACGATGATCGGCGTGCTGATGTCGGCGACGCTGCCCGCCCGCCTCGGCGAGCCGGCGCGCGCGATGATCGTCGCGCGGCGTATCGGCGGGGGTGGGCGGGCCTCTTCTCGTCTTCCGGTGGTGCTCGGCACGATCGTCTCTCAGACGCTGTTGAACATCCTCGCGCTGGTGATCCTCGGCTGCGTGATGTTCGCCTCGGTGCCGGTCTTCCACAGCCATCAGAGCGGGCTGGTCGCGTTCGCGACGCTGCCGCTGCTGATCCTCGCGGTGATCCTCGGCGCACCCGCGCTGCTGCGCGGCGGCGGCCGCTCGCGCTCGGCCCGCGTGCGCACCTGGGCACGCCAGGCACGCCGAGCCACCGCGCAGGTGCGCGCCGGCCTGGAGGTCTTCCGCCATCCGCGGCTGGGCAGCGTCGCCGTCACGGCGCAGCTGCTTGCCTGGGTCATCCAGTGGCTGTCGTGCTACGTGTTGTTGGTGGCCTTCGGCCTCGACGACCGCGCGGGCATCGGTGCCGCTGCCGCGATCCTCTTCGCCGTCAACGTCTCTGCCGTGCTGCCGGCGACGCCGTCGAACCTCGGCGTCTTCCAGGCCGCGTGCGTCTTCGTGCTGCACAAGGGCTACGGGATCAGCGTCGAGGATGCGCTCGGCTACGGGATCATCCTGCAAGCCGTCGAGATCGCCACCGCCTTCGTCATGGGCGCGCCCGCGCTGCTCAAGGAGGGCGTCAGCTGGCGCGACGTCCGCCTGCGTGCCATGCACGCCTCGCCGGTCGAGCTGCCGCCGTTGCCGTCTCGCCGCGGCGACGCCGCCGTCGAGGTCGACGCGTGACAGCACGCGCGGCGCCGCTGGTGCTCTGCGGAGCGCTGTCGGCCGTCGCGCTGGGGGCCTGCGGCGGGAAGGTCGATCGCCAGGACCTCGAGACGAAGATCGCCGACTTCGTTCATCGCCAGACCGGGACGACGATCACCGTCCACTGCCCCAACGGCGTCAAGCCCGATAAGGGCACCCGGGTGCGCTGCACGACCGTCCTGTCGGGAGCGAACACCGACATCGACATCCTCTTCACCGCCAAGGGCAAGTTCCGCATCACCCAGACGCGGCTGCAGAACCCCTAGGTGGAGGGCTTCTGGTGGCGCGGGCGCTGGGGTGAGCAGTGCGGGGCGCCGGTCGTGGCGCGCTGCCTGGCATGTCGTCACCGAGGAGAGCGAGTCGGGTTGGCGCTTCGAGGCGTCCCCGGTCGTCCGTTGACGCCCGGGCCGCCGGTCCGTGTCGAGCAAAGGGTCTATGACAACCGTTGCTCGACACGGATGCCACTCGATCTCGAGCAAAGCACCTATACGGTGCATAGGTCGAGACCGACTCCCCCGCACCCCCGCGGACGACCGACCAACGCCGCGAAGCCCCGCTCCGCTCGCTCCCTCGGTGCCGACACACCACGCGGCGCACCACGACCAGCGCCTCGCACTGCTTACCCACCACGAACGCCCCGCGACCGTGACGCCGCGCGGCCTTCCCTACGGCAGCCGGCCCACGCGCGGGAGCGACAGCAGCCCCGCGGCCAGCAGCAGGATGAGGCCGGCGCCGGCGAAGCCCGCGGTGATCTCGCGCTGCTCGTGCTTGGTCGCGAGCCGCGAACCCAGCGTGGAGTAGATCGAGCGCAGCTGGTTGGCGTCGTCGCTCGTGAACGCGCGGCCGCCGGAGACGTCGGCGATCTCCTTGAGCGTCTCGGGGTCGGGCGGGACGGAGATCGGCGGGCTCTGCGGGCTGACGGGGTTGGGGATCGTCGCGTCGTCGGTGCCGAGCGCCACGGTGTAGATCGGGACGTGCAGGCGCTTGGCGATGCGGGCGACCTCGACCGGGTCGCGGCCCGTGGTCGTCTTGCCGTCGGAGAGCAGGACGATCGCCGAGGCGGGCCGTGCGGCCTTGCGTCCGTTGGGCGCAAGCGTGGTGAGCGCGACCTGCAACGCGTCGCCGGTGGCCGTCGCGCCGGCGGCGCTCTGGGCCTCGATCGTCGCGCGCACGCGGTCGCGGTCGGTCGTCGGCGCCAGCGTGCCGTCCGGCCCGTCGGAGTAGGCGACGACGCCGACGCGCGTCGGCTTGGGCAGCTTGTTCAAGAACGTCTCGGCGGCGGCCTCGGCGGCCGACAGCCGGTCTGGCTCGACGTCGGTCGCCGACATCGAGCCGGAGTGGTCGGTGACCAGGACGACCGACGCGCCCTCGACCGGCACCGCGACCGTGCGCTGGGGCTTGGCCAGCGCGAGCGCCAGCGCGGCGATCGCGGCCAGCGCCAGCGCGGTCGGCACGTGGCGGCGCCAGGGTGACACGGCGCCGGCGGCGCGTGCCAGCGTCGCGGCCGCGGGAAAGCGGATCGCGTACGTGGTCCGGCGCCGGCGCGCGGCCAAGAGCAGCAGCAGCGCCGCCGGTACGGCAAGCAGCGCCAACAGCCCGAGCGGCGCGCCGAAGCTCAGCGCAAGCGGCGTGGCGGTCATCGCAGTCGCCGCCCCAGGTGCAGCAGCCAGTCCTCGCCGGTGCTCAGCGGCGCGTGGTCGACGCGCAAGCGGCGTAGCTCGGCGGCCAGCGTCCCGCGGCGCTCGGCCTCCAGCGCGGCGAAGCGCTCACGCACCCGTGGCCGCGACGTGTCGACCTCCATCCGCTGTCCGGTCTCGGGGTCGACGACGGCGATCCGGCCCACGGACGGGATATCGGCCTCGCGCGGGTCGTGGACCTCGACGGCGAGCACGGCGTGGCGAGCGCGCAGCGCGCCGAGCGCGCGCGCCCAGTCGTGCTGCTCGCGGAAGTCGGAGATGACGACGACCAGCCCCGGCTGTCGCGCGATGCGCCCGACGCGGCCCAGCGCGTCGGCCAGCGCGTGCGGGTCGTGGCCGCCGTCGACCGCGACGCCGTCGGCCAGCGCACGGCGCAGCGCGACCAGCCCGGCCTTGGAGCCGCGCGGCGGCAGCAGGCGCGGCTCGCCCGCGCCGAAGGTGAGGATGCCCACGCGGCCTGCATGGCGCAGGGCCAGCCGGCCGAGCGCGAGCGCGACGCCCTCGGCGACGTCGGCCTTCAGGCGGGTGGCCGTGCCGAAGGCCATCGAGGAGGAGACGTCGATCGCCAGCCACGTCGTCAGCGTGCGCTCGGGCACCTCGAGGCGGACATGTGGCTCGCCGGTCCGTGCGGACGCCGCCGCGTCGATGCGGCGCACATCGTCGCCGAACACGTAGGGCCGGATCTGCGCGAGCTCGGTGCCGGCGCCGACGCCGGCGGCGCGCCGGTCACCCGGCAGCGCGCCGGCGACCCGCTGGGTCACGGCGATCGCCAGCGCGTCTAGCAGCGCGGGCGGCATCGGGCCCGGACCCTGCCGGGCGGCGGGCGGCGCCAACGGGATCTGTCGACCGCCGTCGCTCATTACGCAGCGGCGCTCCGCGTGGTCCGGTGCAGGTAGCGGTCGTCGGGCTCGGGCACGGCGTCGAGCACGCGCCCGAGGATCGCGTCGGCGGTGACGCCTTCGCTCAGCGCGTCGTAGGAGAGCACGAGCCGGTGGCGCAGGACGTCGGGCGCCAGGTCGCGCACGTCGGTCGCGTTGACGTACCCGCGGCCGCGTAGCATCGCCAGCGCGCGGGCGGCGTGGACGAGGCCGATCGGCCCGCGCGGCGAGGCGCCGAACTCGACCATGCCGGCGAGGTCGCCGAGGCCGTGGGCCTGCGGGTGGCGCGTGGCGTCGGCCAGCGCGACGGCGTAGGCGATGATGTCGCGATCGACCATGATCGTGTGGGTCGCCGCCGCATAGCGCTCGAGGTCGGGCAGCTCAAGGCGCTGGCGCACGACCGCCGCGGCGCCCAGCGACCGGCCCACGACCGCGGCCTCTTCGCCCGCCGTCGGGTAGTCCACGACCAACTTCATCAAGAAGCGGTCGACCTGCGCCTCGGGGAGCGGGTAGGTGCCCTCGGACTCGATCGGGTTCTGCGTCGCGAGCACCAGGAACGGACGCGGGACCGGGAAGGTCTGGCCGCCGATCGTCACCTGGTGCTCCTGCATGACCTCCAACAACGCCGACTGCACCTTGGCCGGCGCGCGGTTGATCTCGTCGGCGAGCAGGACGTTGCCGAAGACCGGGCCCAGCTCGATGTCAAAGCGCCCCGTGTCCGGGCGCCAGATGCGCGTGCCGACCAGGTCGGCCGGGACGAGGTCGGGCGTGAACTGCACGCGCTTGAACGTGCCGCCGACCACATCGGCCAGCGTGCGGACCGTCAGCGTCTTGGCCAGGCCGGGCACGCCTTCCAGCAGCACGTGGCCGCCGGCGAGCAAGCTGACCAGCAGCCGCTCGAGCATCGCGTCCTGGCCGACGATGACGCGCTTGATCTCGTGCAGCGCCTCGCCCAGCGCGCGGCGCGGGTCGTCGTGGATGTCGTGGGGGATCTCGGTGGTCTCGTCCATCAGTGTTCTCCTATAACAAGTTCTGCGGCGTGGGGTGAGGGGTCATCAGATCAAGCGGCCGAACCAGCGCAGCGATAGCGCCGCGCCAAGGGCGAGGAGCACGAGGCCCGCGCCCGCGAAGCCGGCGGTGATCTGGCGCGGCTCCTTCTTGGTGCCGAGCTGGGAGCCGAGCCGCTCGTAGACGGCAGAGAGATCGTCGGCCGACTCGGCGGTGAAGGACTTGCCGCCCGAGGCGCGTGCGATCGCCTGCAGCGAGGCCTCGTCGGGCGGGACCGGCTTGACGATCGTCCCGGCCGCCGGGTTGGACTCTGAGCGCGGCACGGTGATCGTGCCGCTGGCAGTGCCGAGCGTGACGGTGTAGACGGGGATCTTGACCTTGGCCGCGGCCTGGGCGGCGGCGACAGGGTCGACGCCCTTGGTCGAGGCGCCGTCGGAGAGCAGCACGATCGCCGACGGCGGCTTCTTGCCGTTCAGCGATGGCGTCTGGCGCAGCACGCGCGTGGCGGTCTGGATCGCCTCGCCGGTCGCCGTGCCGCCGCTGGAGCTCAGGCGGCCGAGGGCCAGCGCCAGCGCGTCGCGGTCGGTCGTCGGGTTGGCCAGCACCTGCGGCGTCTGGTTGAAGGCCTCGACGCCGACGTTGACCTGCTTGGGCACGCGGTCGATGAAGCGCTTGCCCGCACGCCGCGCGGCGACGAGCCGGTTGGGCTTGACGTCGGTCGCCAGCATCGAGCCCGACACATCGGTCAGCAACATGATCTGGGCGTGCTCGACCGGCACCGCCACCGTGCGCTGCGGCTTGGCCGCGGCGACGATCAGGATCGCGACCGCCGCCAGGAACGCCAGCAGCGGGACGTGGCGGCGCCAGCGCGGGCGGCGCGGGGCCACGGAGGCCGCCAGCGCGGGGGCGGCGAAGGCCGCAGCCGCACGGCCGCGGTCGCGGTGCAGGGCGACGTAACCGGCCGCCAGCGCCGGGACGGCGACGAGCGCGAGGAGGACGAGTGGGGCTCCAAAACTCACGGTCGGGCCTCCCCGGCCGCGCGAGGGAGCCTCTGGCGAGCTCGCGCACGCAAGCCGAGCCCTCTGGGCGAGGTCTTGCGCAAGGTCACGGCACCTTCGGAGGCTGGTCGGCGAGCACGGCATCGATCTTCTGGGTCTGGCCGTTGCGCTTGACGGTCATCGTGATCTTGTCGCCCGGCGCCTTGGAGTTGATGTAGGTCGACAGGTCCGTCGAGTCGTCCATGGGCTGGCCGTCGACGGCGGTGACGATGTCGCCGGCCTGCAGGCCCGCATCATCGGCGGGACCGCCGGTGGTGACCGACGTGATCGCCGCGCCCGACGGCGTCGACGGGCTGAGGCCGCTCGGAGCTTCGATGTGGACACCGAGCCACGCGTGGCTGACGGTCTTGCCGAGCCTGAGCCCGGGCAGCACCTGGCGCACGGTGTTGGACGGGACGGCGAAGCCGATGCCGACGTTGCCGGCCGAGAGGCCGTTGGTCGCGATCTGCGAGTTGACGCCGATCACCTTGCCGCCGTCGTCGAGCAGCGGCCCGCCGGAGTTGCCGGGGTTGATCGCCGCATCGGTCTGGATGACGCCGTCGATCTGGAAGCCGTTGGGCGCTGTCAGCGTGCGGCCGAGGCTGGAGACGATGCCCTCGGTCACCGTGCGATCGAGGCCGAAGGGGTTGCCGATCGCGATCGCGACGTCGCCGACGCTGACGCCGGTGGAGTCGGCGAACTGCAGCGGCTTGACGCCCGACGGGACCGCCGACGGGTCGATGTGCACGACCGCGAGGTCGCTGGACGGGTCGACGCCTTTGACGTCGCCGCGCAGCGTGCGGCCGTCGGTGCCGAACTTGACCTGCACGCTCGTGGCGCTCTCGACGACGTGGTCGTTGGTGACCAGCGTGCCGTCGCCGTCGATGAGGAAGCCGGTGCCGCTGCCGCTGCTGGTCCTGATCGAGACGACGGCCGGGCTGTCCTGCGCGTAGATCGTGCCCGCGCGGGTTTGGCCACGCGTCGGCGTGATCGGCTTGGAGGAGACGGCCGGCAGCGCAGCGGGCCGCGCGATGCCCTTGGAGGACGAGTCGTTGTTGTCGAGCAGCGCGCCGGCGGCGAAGGCGCCACCGCCGACGGCCAGGACGGTCACGGCTGCCAGCGCGATGATGCGGTTGCGGCCGAGGCCGGATCGCTCCTCGTCGGCGCCGGTCGCCGTCGGGTGGACGGTGGTCGGCGCCTCGTAGCGCTCGGGATGGGCGAGGCGCTCAGCCTCGGCCTCTGCGCGCCGGCGGGCGTCCTCCTCGGACTCGGCTTCCCACCCGCCACTCCAGATGTGCTTGGGCGTCATGACGATGACTCCTCGGACCGGCTCGTGCGCATGTCGACAGAGTTAGACAGGTTCCTGATGCTGGGCTGTTGAGCGGATAAAGGCTGGGTAAGAGAGGATGACGCGATGGCAAGCGACGTCGTGACCTTGCGGGACGGTGCGTGGACCTCGCGGTGGGTGCCGTCGGTGGGCATGGTCGGAGTGTCCCTCTTTGGCGCAGGTCGGGAACTGCTCGGTCAGCTCGGCGGGCTCGACGCCTATGCGGCGCGCGGATCCTCGTTCGGCATTCCGCTGCTGCACCCGTGGGCCAACCGGCTGAGCGGCTTCGCCTATGCCGCTGCCGGGCGGGACGTGGTGCTGGACGCGGCCACGAAACGGCTGCACGTCGACGACCACGGGCTCCCCATCCATGGTGTGCTGGCCGCCTACAAGGGCTGGGAGGTCCGCGAGGTGGGCGCGCAGACGCTGGTGGCCGAGCTCGACTTCGGCGCCGACCCCGAGTTGCTGGGCGCGTTCCCGTTCCCCCACCGGCTCACGCTGGAAATCGAGCAGACCGCGCGCCGCCTCTCCGTGGCGACGACGCTGACGCCGACCAGCGACCAACCCGTGCCGGTGAGCTTCGGCTTTCATCCCTACCTGACGCTGCCGGGCGTGCCGCGCGAGCGTCTGGTCCTGCGCGCGCCGGCGATGACGCGGATCCTGACCGACGGTCGCGGCATCCCGACCGGCGAGCGCGCGTCGGTGGCTGCGCGCCGTGGCGCGATCGGTGACACCGAGCTCGATGACCACTTCTGCGATCTGGGCCCAGCCCCCGAATTCACGCTCGCCGGCGGCGGCCACGAGCTGACCATGCGCTTCCTCGAGGGCTACACGCACCTGCAGCTCTTCACACCACCCGGAAGCCCCGCCGTGGCGATCGAGCCGATGACCGCGCCCACCGACGCGCTGCGCTCCGGCGACGGCCTGCGGCTGGTGACCGAGCCGTTCCGCGCGGTCTTCGAGCTCGACCTCGTCGAAGCGGCCTGACCGCGTAGGCGTAGCGGCCCGAATCGCGTCGAGACGGCCCGCTACGCCTGCGCGGCGACCCGCGCGTCCTCTTCGGCTACGCCGCCGTCGAGCGGATCGGAGTCGAGCTCCTGCGCATCGGCCTCGGCGAAGAGCGAGGGGTCGCGCTTTGAGCCCTTGATGATGTCGTCGGGCGAGACCGCGTCAAGTGGCTTGAGCTTGCCCTGCTTCATCCCGAAGTAGAACGCCTGCGGGTGGTGGGCGACGAGCGCGAGCGTGGACTGCTCGGGCACCGGCGCGTAGCCGTCTGAGAGCTCCATGCCGATCTGGGAGAGGTCGAGCAGCGCGTCGACCTTCTCGTGCTCGGACTGGTCGGGCACGGCCGGGTAGCCCCAGGAGTAACGGCGGCCCTGGACGGCGGGGATGCCGAGATCCTCGCGGACCCTGCTGTGCAGCCACTCGGCCAGGCCCTCGGCGGTCTGGACGCCGAGGCCGTGCACGAACAGCTGCTCGGCGAACTCGCCGTCCTTCTCCAGCTGGGCCATCAGCTCGGTGACCTCGTCGCCGACGGTGACGGTCTGCAAGGCAACTACATCAAGTTGGCCGCTCTCCTTCGGACGGAAGAAGTCCGAAAGGCACACGTGGTCGTTGCCCGGCTGGCGCGGGTTGACGAAGCGCTGCAGGATCGTCTCGCGGTCGCTCGGGTCGAGCACCACAATGTCATTGCCTTCGCTGTAGCAGGGGAAGTACCCCAACAACGCGCGCGGATGCAGGTAGGTCTGTTCCCGCCACATGCGCTCCAGGCGCGGGCGGAAGCCCTCGTCCTCGTCGGTGCCTTCTAGCAGCTGCTTCCAAGCGTCGCCCTTCACACCCTTGCCGCCCCAGTGCAGCTTGAAGAGCACGTGCGTGTCGAGGTGCGGGTAGACCTCATCGAGGTCGACGGGAATCTCGCGCACGCCCCAGAACGGGGGCTCGGGGACCGGGACATCGGTGGCCGCGGCGGAGCGGTCGGTGCCGGTCGTGATCAGAACCTCGATCTCCTCGCCCTTCTCGCGGAAGGCGTCGGCGTCGACCTTGAGCTTGGCCAGCAACTCGGCGCGCGGCTCGGCCTCCACGATCTTGTCCATCACGTGCAGGCCCTCGAACGCGTCCTTGCAGTAGAAGACGCCGGGGCCATACAACGCGCTGTCGTCAAGGCCATTGACATGCAGCGCGCGGTAGCCGAAGGCGCGGTTGATCGCCGCGCCGCCGATCAACACGGGGTACTCGAGGCCCGCGCGCTCCAGCTCCTTGACGGCCAGCGGCATCTGCTTCGACGTCGAGACCAGCAGCGCGGAGAGCCCGATCGCCGTCGCCTCGTGCTCCTTGGCCGCCTCGATGATCGTCGACACGGGGACCTGCTTGCCGAGGTCGACGACCGTGTAGCCGTTGTTGGTGAGGATGGTGTTGACCAACGACTTGCCGATGTCGTGCACGTCGCCGAAGACGGTCGCCAGGACGACGGTGCCCTTGGTGTAGCCCTCGATGCGGTCGAGGTACTTCTCCAGCTGGGCGACCGAGCGCTTCATGACCTCGGCGCTCTGCAGCACGAAGGGCAGGATCAACTCGCCGGCGCCGAACTTGTCGCCGACCTCCTTCATGGCGGGCAACAGCACGTCGTTGAGCACCGGCACGGCGCCGAGCTTCTGCACGGCCGCGTCGATCTGGGCCTCCACGCCGTCCTTCTTGCGGCGCAGGATGTGCCAGTGCAGCGCCTCCTCGGGCTCCATCCCCGCGGTGGGGTTGGCGACCTCGACCTCGGCCTCGCCGCCGGCTGACTCGAAGTGCTCGATGAAGCGCTGCAGCGCGTCCTCGCGGCGGTTGTACACCAGGTCGTCGGCGAGCTCCCGCTCCTCCTCGCTGATCTCCCCGTACGGCGTGATGTGATTGGGGTTGACCATCGCGAGGTCCAGGCCGGCCTCGACGCAGTGATGCAGGAAGACGGAGTTCAGGACGGCGCGGGCCGGCTGGCCGACGCCGAAGGAGACGTTGGAGACGCCGAGCGACGTCTTGACGCCCGGCAGCGCCGTCTTGACGGCGGTGATGCCCTTGATCGTCTCGATCGCCGACGGCTTCCACTCGTCGTCGCCCGTCGTCAGCGTGAACGTCAGGACGTCGAAGATCAGCAGCTCGGGGTCGAGGCCGTGTTCGTCGCAGGCGATCTCCTTGATGCGCGTGGCGATCTCGACCTTGCGCTCGGCCGTCTTGGCCATGCCGACCTCGTCGATCGTCAGCGCGATGATCGCGGCGCCGTGCTGGATCGCGAGCGGGATGACGGTGTCGGCCTTCTCGCGGCCGGCCTCCAAGTTGATGGAGTTGACGATCGCGCGGCCGGGCGTCTGCTCGAGCGCGAGCTTGATGACGTCGGGCTCGGTCGAGTCGATCTGCAGCGGTGCGGGCTGCGAGAGCGAGACGCGCTTGGCGACCATCCGCATCTGCTCGTCCTCATCGACGCGCTCGGTCAGCGCGACGCAGAGGTCGAGCACGTGCGCGCCACCCTCGACCTGGTCCTCGGCGATCTGCACGAGGCCGTCGTAGTCGTCGGCCAGCAGCATCTCCTTGGCCTTGCGCGAGCCCTGGGAGTTGACGCGCTCGCCGACGAGCGTCGGGGCCGGCTCCTGGACCAGCGGCGTGGCCGCGATCATCGAGGAGAGGTGCGGCTGGCGCGGCGCGGGGCGCACGCCCGGCTTATGGTCCTTGACCCGCTCGGCGATCGCGGTGATGTGGTCGACGGTCGTCCCGCAGCAGCCGCCGACGATCGACACACCGTGCTGCTCGACGAACTCGCCCAGGACGGCCGCCAGCTCGTCGGGGCCCTCGGGGAAGATCGTCTCGCCGTTGCGACCCTGCTGGGGCAGCCCGGCGTTGGGGATGCAGTGGATGGGCGTCGCGGAGAACTCGCCGAGGAAGCGGATCGCGTCGCGCATGTCGTTGGGGCCGGTGGAGCAGTTCAGGCCGATGACGTCGACCTTGAGCGCCTCCAGCGTGGCGAGCACGGCGGAGATGTCGGTGCCCAGCAGCATCTTGCCGCCGTTGGGCAGCAGCGAGACCGACGTCTGGATCGGGAGGACCCGGTTCTCCAGCTTGAACGCCTCGCGCGCGCCGAAGACCGCGGCCTTGACCTCCAGGATGTCCTGAGCGGTCTCGATGATGATGAGGTCGGCGCCGCCACGGACCAGGCCCTGGGCCTGCTGGGTGAAGATCTCGACGAGCTCGGCGAACGTGATGGCGCCGAGCGTCGGGTCGTCGGAGGCGGGCAGGTGCCCGGTCGGCCCGATCGAGCCCGCGACAAAGCGGTCCTCGCCGACCGCGCGCCGGGCGATCTCGGCGGCCTTCTGGTTGATCTCGAAGGTGTGCTCGCCGAGGCCCCACTCCTCGAGCTTGAGGCGGGAGGCCTGGAAGGTGTCGGTCTCGACGACCTCGGCGCCGGCGCGCACCATCGACTCGTGGAGCTCCTGGATGACGTCGGGCCGGTGCAGGACAAGCGCCTCGTGGCACTTGCCCTCCAGCCCGCCGTAGTCGGCCTGGGAGAGCTCGAACTCCTCCAGCGTCGCGCCCATCGAGCCGTCGAAGACGACGACATGGTCACGGGCGGCGGCCAGGAAATCGCGCATGCCCGGAAGGGTAGCGCAACCTTGACACAGTTGTGTCAGGGTATGGCGTGCGGCGAGGGCCTCAGTAGGTGAAGCGGATCTGCCGCGCTCCGCGCGTGCAGGTCACCCGCAGCGCGCGGCGCTGGTTGCGCTGGACGGCCGCGCAGCTGTAGCCGAGCTGGAAGCACGGCTTGCGGAAGCCGATATGGCCCTTGCGGTCCAGGAGCTTGATGCAGCCGACCGGCGCCTTGGCCCCGGCGCGCTCGGCGACCTTGCGGGCGTTGGCGCAGGTGTCGCCAGAGACCGTGAGCTGCGCCGGGCTGCGCGACTCGGTGAAGCCCGCCTGGCATTTCGACGACTTGCCGCTGGCGCCCGAGGCCCCGACGGCGAGCCCCGCCAGCGCGACCATCACCACGACGACTCCCGAGATTCGCTTCATCGCCTTCAGGGTCGCGCAGACCGTCGCGACGGTGCCTAGCCGGACGAGGGGGATCAGGCGATGACCCGGAAGGCCACCGTGTCGCCGGTCGCGGTGCGGTAGCGGATCGTCGCGCTGACCGGCGGCAGCACGTAGACGTTGTCGTTGACCGACTCGACGTGGTGGAAGCCGTTGTCGTCGGTGACCTCGATCTGGTGCACGCCGTCGGGCAGCACGCCGTAGATGTTGTCGCCGTCGGAGACGCTGACGCCGTACTTGCGCGCGACGGCTTCGGTCTCGCAGCCGGTGTCCATCGCGTCGTCGCCGATCGCCTGGGGGCCGACACAGACAAAGCCGTTGCCCGGCATCAGCCAGACGCGGTGGCCGTTGACGGTCGCCATCACGCGGGCCTGATCAGGGGAGAGGCCGAACTGTCGCGCATGGGCAGCGGCTTTGCGCACGACGGCGTTGTCGCGATCGTCGGCGGTCGCGGGCCTGCCGAGCCGTGCGTAGGCGTCGCCGAGCGCAGTCGGGAGCGCCGGCAGCGCCTCACGGGGAACGACGTGGCCACCAGGACCGACACCGAGCGTCGGCAGCGGCGCCTGGGGCGGTGGGGGGTCACCGGTCAGCTCGACGACGGCAGCGGTGACGGTGACCGGGACGGCGGCGGCGACGAGGGCGAGCACCAGCGTGCGTCGGCGCACGCGGCGCCAGCGCGGGGCCGGGCGGGCCGGGGCCTGGGGCTGCGCGGTCACGGCCGGCCGCCCGTTGGCGCTGCCTGATGGCGCCGTCTGCGGCATGGCGGCCGCTGCGATGACCAAGTTGGTCTTCTGCTGTGGCACGTAGGTCATTCGCTCGGCTCCACGGTGTTGCGCAAGGCCTTGAGCCCGCGGCTGACGGTCTTGCGCACGACGAGCTCGGAGCACTGCAGCTGCTCGGCGATCTCGTCGTAGGGGCGCTCTTCGAGCACGCGTGCGCGGATGGCGTCGCGCTGCCGGACGGGCAGCTGCGCCAGCGCCGCCATGAGGGCCGGGCCGTCGGATTCCAACGCGGCGATCGCGTCGAGGTCGACGTCGACCAGCGCCACGGGCTCCCAGTAGGCGAGACGCCGCCGGGCCTGCTCCTCGACCTTTCCGCGCCGGATGCTGGTCAGCAGCGTGTTGCGGGCGATCGTGAAGATCCACGCGGCGGCTGAGCCACGCGCATCGCCGATGAACCGATGAGCGGCGCCGAGCGCCGAGGCGAAGACCTCGCCGCTGAGGTCGACGGCGACCTCAGGGTTCCGGGTCCGGCGCAGCAGGTAGGCGAGAATCGGCCCTTCCCAGCGCTCGTAGAAGACGGCGAAGGCCTCGGCATCGTCCTTGGTCTGGCCCAGTAGCTCGGCGTCGGTGGCGTTGGCCCGTGGCCCCATGTCCTTATGAATCCGGTTGCGCCCGGAGTGTGACCGATCGGCGGCGCGCCCGGACGAGTCTCCGGGTGCGCCGCCGGTGGCCGCGAGTCAGCCGCCCTGGGCCACGGCGAACGACTTCCAGCCGCCCGGACCGTTGAGGGCGACCGTGACATCGCCAGTGTCGAGCGTGTAGACGCTGGTGCCCGAGGGGAGGCCGACAGTCGTCGTCGCGCTAGTGGCGTCGGTGACGTCGACCGTCGTGACGCCATCGGGCACGAGCCCGTAGACCTCCGTGCCGTCGCCGACGGTGATGCCACGAGTGATGACGGCATCGCTCGGCTCGCAGGAGGCGCCCAGCGAGCCGTCGCTGGTGTCCTCGAGCGCGAGGCAGAGCGCGCCGTTGGCCGGCACCAGCCAGATCGGGCCAGTGGCGGTGGACCCGACGACGCGGGCGTCGGTGGGGGCGAAGCCGCGCTGGGCCGCATCGGCGAGCTGCGTGACGAGGCCGTTGGCAGTGTCAGCAGTGCTCGGCGCTTGGTCGAGCACCGCGAACGCAGTCTTCTGGGCCTCCGTGGCCGGCACCGCCTCAGTGCTGGTGGGCGGGGCGGGTGGGGGATCGTCGGCTTGCGCCAGGTTGAGGGCTACAGGGCCGCCGACCCCGCCGACCGTGGCGATCGCAAGAGCCGCAGCCATACGCTTAGAGATTCTCATTTTGCTGCGCTCCTTAGTACGAGTAGTGGGTGGACGTGTCGAAGATGATGTCGCTGCCGGTCGAGTTGTCGACCCAGCCGTGGTAGCAGCAGGCGCTGTTCTCGACGCGCGCGGCGAAGCCGCCGCTGGTCGAGCAGGCGCGCGTCCCCGCCGTGGTCTTGGTCGCCGAGGCGTAGCCGGTGGTTCCGGTGTCCTTTGCGACGCAGAACCCGTTGTGGTTGCCGGTCGCCTCGATGTAGCTGATCGAGTGGGCGTCCACGCTGGCGTAGCCGTAGCCCTGGACCAGCGTGCCGCTGAACCAGTGGTCGGCGCCTGCCAGTGCCGTGGCCACCGCGCTGAGCAGCGCGACGGCGATCACCGCACAGACCATCATCCCGCGCCGGACCCTCGTCCTCGGGGCGCGCGAGGCTGAGACAAGAACTTCCATGTTTGACTCCCTTCCGGCCCGATGGCCGAAGGTGTAGGTGATGATAATCGCGCTGAGCGGTTTAAAAGCGCTCAGGAGTTAGAATCAATACCGGATGCCACCCGCGTGGGACCGCACAGCGGAATTTATGGAGGTTCTC
This sequence comes from Baekduia sp., assembly GCF_035996765.1. Taxonomy (NCBI): domain Bacteria; kingdom Bacillati; phylum Actinomycetota; class Thermoleophilia; order Solirubrobacterales; family Baekduiaceae; genus Baekduia; species Baekduia sp. The sequence goes on along the minus strand of NZ_DASYJG010000041.1, from coordinate 28,348 downwards.
GAAGGCGAAGCGCACGCTTGCGCGTCCGTCGACCCTGCCAGCTGGCAGGAACCTAGGAACGACGCCCGGGCGCCAAGCTCCTGACGCCGTCAGGAACGACAGAGGCCCCGTGGCGCGTGCGCCACGGGGCCTCTGAACAACGTCTGCGCGCTGCGCCGACGGGGCTACTTGATGAACAGCATCTCCGAGTACTTCGGCAGCGGCCACAGGTCGTCGGCGACGATGCGCTCGAGCTTGTCGGCGACGGTGCGGACGGCCGTCATCGCGGGGATGACCGTGTCGCGCATGTACTTGGCGTGCTTGATGCCGCCGTCGGGGCCCTCGTGGTCGTTGGCCTGCTCGAGCGCCAGGATGGCCGCGTACAGGTCCTCGACGAGCGGCTCGACCTCTTCGGCCAGGCCGGCGACGCCGCTGGCCTTGAGCTCGGTCAGATGGCGCACGGCGGCGGGCAGGATCAGCGTCCGGGCCATCGAGGCCGCGGTCTCGGCCTCGATGTTGAGCTTGGTCGCGTACTGCTCGACGAAGACGTCGTAGCGCGACTCGAGCTCCCTCGAGGAGAGGACGTTGTAGGCCTCAAAGGCCTTCACCGTCTGCTTGTTGACGATCCACGGCAGCGCGTCGGGCGTCGTCGGCAGGTTGTAGAGGCCGCGCTCCTTGGCCTCTGCGTGCCACTCCTCCGAGTAGCCGTCGCCGTTGAAGATGATCGCGCTGTCGGACTCCCAGACGCCGCGGACGACCGCCGGTACGGCGACGCCGAGGTCGCCCTTGGCGGCCTTGAGCTCCTTCTCCAACTGCTTGGTCAGCTCGTCGATCGACTCCGCGACGATCGTGTTGAGCACCGTGTTGACGAAGCCCAGCGACATGCTGGAGCCCAGGGCGCGGAACTCGAACTTGTTGCCGGTGAACGCGAACGGCGAGGTGCGGTTGCGGTCGCCGCCGTCGCGCGGCAGGTGCGGCAGCACCTCGGCGCCCAGGCCCATGAGGCCCTTCTTGACGCGGCGGCCCTTGCCGGTCGCGATCATCGTGAACGCCTGCTCGAGCTCGGCGCCCAGGAAGATCGAGATGATCGCCGGCGGCGCCTCATTGGCCCCGAGGCGATGGTCCTGGCCGACGTTGGCGACCGACGCGCGCAGCAGCGCCTGGTGCTTGTTGACCGCCTTGATCACCGCGGCGCAGAAGAACAGGAACTGCGCGTTCTCGTCCGGCGTATCGCCCGGGTTGAGCAGGTTGTGGCCGGTATCGGTGCCCATCGACCAGTTGTTGTGCTTGCCCGAGCCGTTGACGCCGGCAAACGGCTTCTCGTGCAGGAGGCAGACGAAGCCGTAACGGCGTGCGACGTTCTGCATGACCTGCATCGTCAGCTGCTGGTGATCAGAGCCGACGTTGGAGTTCTCGAAGATCGGCGCCAGCTCGTACTGCGCGGGGGCGACCTCGTTGTGGCGGGTCTTGACCGGCACGCCGAGCTTGCGCAGCTCCTCTTCGGACTCCATCATGAACGCGAGGACGCGCTCGGGAATCGAGCCGAAGTAGTGCTCGTCGAGCTCATGGCCCTTGGGCGGCTTGGCGCCGAAGAGCGTGCGGCCCGTCGTGTACAGGTCGGGGCGCTCGAAGTAGTACTGCTCGTCGATGAGGAAGTACTCCTGCTCGGGCCCGACCGTCGTGAAGATCCGCTGCGCGTCGGTCTCGCCGAACAGCTTCAGCGCCTTCAGACCGCTCTTGGACAGCGCGTCCATCGAGCGCAGCAGCGGGATCTTGTGGTCCAGCGCCTCACCCGTCCACGACACGAAGGCGGTCGGGATGCACAGGAACGTGCCGTTGGGGTTGTCGAGGATGAACGCCGGCGACGTCGGGTCCCACGCGGTGTAGCCGCGGGCCTCGAAGGTCGCGCGGATGCCGCCGGTCGGAAACGACGACGCGTCGGGCTCGCCCTGGACGAGCTCCTTGCCCGAGAACTCCGCGATCGCGTGGCCATCACCGGTCGGGTTGTAGAAGGAGTCGTGCTTCTCGGCCGTCAGGCCGGTCAGCGGCTGGAACCAGTGCGTGTAGTGCGAGGCGCCCTTCTCCATCGCCCACTCGCGCATCGCCTGGGCGACCGCGTCGGCGAGCGTGGGGTCCAGCGGCGTGCCGGACTCCAGCGTGGCGAGCAACTGCTTGTAGACATGCTTCGGCAGGCGAGCGCGCTGCTCGTCGATCGTGAAGACGTTGGCGCCGAAGGCGTTGGCGCCGGGGGCGGTCAGATCGGTGGTGCCGAGGGCGCCGCCGTTGACCGACCACTGGGCGGCCGTGACGTTCTGCTGACGGGAACTCATGGGGCGGGAACTTCCTCCTGTGCGTATTCGGGGCCCGGCGGGCACGCCGAGCCTATTTCTCGCGCGCGTAGGACACCTTGTACCGATGTCCAAACTCCGATGAAGGCGCTTCGCCCTGAAGTAGGCCCGCCCGCCCAGACCATCTCGACCAGATGGCGAAGGACGGTGGACGATCTTTCGACATCGGGCTAAGGACCCTCGACCTCCTGAGCAAGAGACTGCCGAGGCACGCTCGACTAGGAGGTCACATGAGACGTTCCCTGACGGCCCGCGCGCTGATGTTTGGCACGCTCGCCGCCCTATTGGTGCCGGCAACGGCATCCGCAGACATTTTTGACGCCGCCGGCAAGGGCTTGCCCCAAAGTGTCGGCATCAACTCGATCTGGGTCATCACCGCCGGTGTGCTGGTGATGTTCATGCAGGCCGGGTTCGCGTTCCTGGAGATCGGTTTCTCTCGAGGCAAGAACGCAGGCACCATCGTCGCGAAGATCCTCGTGAACTTCTCGATCGCGGCAATCCTGTATTGGGCCGTCGGCTTCGCGTTTGCCTTCGGCCACGGTGATGGCGGCAACCTCATCATCGGCACGCACGGGTTTTTCCTACGCGACTATGGCGATCCGCTGACGGCATTCCCGATCATGGGGTTCTCGGACGCAACGATCGAATCGAAGTTCTTCTTCCAGTTCGTCTTCTGCGCGGTGTCGCTGGCGATCGTCTGGGGAACCACGCTGGAGCGCGTCAAGTTCGGGGTCTATGCCCTGTACGCGATCGTCTTCTCGGCGATCATCTACCCGATCGCCTCGGGCTGGGTGTTCGGCGGTGGCTGGCTGCAGGTCAACGTCCACATGCAGGACTTCGCCGGATCCACGGCGGTCCACCTCATCGGCGCCACCGGCGCGCTCGCGGCCCTGCTGCATCTGGGACCGCGCAAGGGCAAGTACGGCCCTGACGGCAAGCCACGGGCGATCCCCGGCCACAACATGCCCTTGTTCGGCTTGGGCATTTTCATCCTGTGGTTGGGCTGGTTCGGGTTCAACCCGGGCTCGACGCTCAATGCCCTGGATGGTCGCTTCCCTGAGGTTGTGCTGACCACGAACATCGCCGCCGCCGGCGGCGTGCTCACCGCGGTCCTCACGGCCTACTGGAAGACCAAGTCGATCGACATCGGCATGGCCGGCAACGGCGCGATCGCCGCGCTGGTCGCGATCACGGCGCCGTCGGGCTACGTGCTTCCCTGGGCCGCGCTCGTCATCGGCATGGTTGCCGGTGTCATCGTGGTGCTCGGCGTCTACTTCGTCGACAAGTACATCGATGATCCGGTGGGTGCGCTCTCGGCACACGGCATGGCCGGTATCTGGGGCACACTCGCCTGCGGCATCTTCACGCACCCGACATTGGCCGCGTTCAACACGGTCGGTAGCGGTGGCTTGATCTACACGGGCAGCTTCAACCAGCTCGGCCGCCAGGCCCTGGGCGTGGTCGTGGTGTTCGCGTTCGTGTTCACGTTGAGCTACATCGCCTTCGGCATCATCAAGGCGACCTACGGGATGCGCGTCTCCGAGGAGGAGGAGCTGGCCGGTCTGGACATCTCCGAGCACGGCATGTACGGGTACCCGGAGCAGTTCATTCCGGCTCCGGAGCTCGTCGGCTACGGTGCGGCCCCCCAAGGGACCGCCGCAGCAGGCGCCGGGCCCATCGCAACCCCGACGGAGGTTCCCGCAACATGAAGATGGTGGTGGCATACATCCGCCACGAGGCGTTCGAGCCGATTCGCACGGAGCTCCTCGACCTCGGGTTCCCCTCGCTGTCCATCAGCGAGGTGAAGGGCTCGGGGCGTCAGAAGGGCATCACCGAGCGCTATCGCGGCGCCGAGCTCACGAACTACCTCCGGCCGAAGGTCAAGCTGGAGTGCGTCGTGGCCTCGGGTGACGTGCAGACGATCGTGGACACGATCCTCAAGCACGCTCGCACCGGTGCCGTCGGTGACGGCAAGGTGTTCGTCATGCCGATCGAAGAGGCCTACCGCGTGCGGACGGGGGAGGCGGGCGAGGAGATCCTCCAGGCCCACCCCGACGCCGCGCCGGCCGCTTAGGAGATCGAGAAACCCATGGGCGAGGCGGCAGGCAACATGGACCCTGCATCCCAGTCTGCCGCCTCCCCGGCCGGTTCGTTGGTGGAGCGGCTGCGGTCGGTCCACCTCAAGATGGTCGACGCCGTGCTGGGCGGCGATGGCCTCCAACAAGTCGCGGCGCTGGCCGCGGAGGCTGCGGGCGCCCCAGTGGCGATCGTGGTCCCGCGGCTGGACGCGGCGGCTGCGGCCGGCGGGGAGGGGGGCGTGCGCGAGCAGGTCCTCGAAGAGGTCCGGCGCTATGTCGCCGACCGCGTCCGCGACCGGCCGTCGCAGGTCCCCGAGGCGCTGGCGGCCGAGGTGCCGATCCAGTCGGGCGACGATGTCGTCGGGGCGGTCGTGCTGCTGCGCGATCCGGACCCCGCCAAGCCCGGTCCGCACCCGGAAGCCGCAGATTTCTTGCACCTTGCGGCGGTCGCATGCCTGACCGAGGTGGCCGTCGAGGAGGCCAAAGAGGAGGTCGAGCAGAACCTGCGCGGCTCCTTCTTGGAGGACTTGCGCTCGCGGCCCGATCTTGAGCCGCGCGAGGTCGTGCGGCGCGCCGCACGGCTCGGCTGCGACTTGGCGCGCGGTGCCGTCGTGCTCTGCGCCGAGCTGACGACCGACCGCCCGCGCCACGTGATCGCGACGATCACCGGTGACGAGCCCGGCGCGCTGGCCGAGCACCTCGACGGGCGCGTCTACGCGATCCTGCCGGGCACCGGCGGCGATGATGCGCCAGACACCACCACGGCGCGCGGTCGTGCGTTGGCAACGCGACTGCGCCGCCACGGGACCGTCGGCGTCTCGAGCTTCTACTCCGATCCCGCTGAGCTCCCGCGCGCGATCCAGGAGGCCGAGCTGGTCCTCGACGTCCTCAAACAGGGCGAAGGCGGCGGCTGGGACGGCGTCCAGGACATCGGCACAGGCACCTACCGGCTGCTCTTCCGCGTGCTCGCGTCGCATCCGGAGGAGGTGCGGAGCTTCTACGAGGACACCGTCGCGCCGATCGTCCGCTACGACGACCAGTACCGGACCGACCTCGTCGGGACCCTCGAGGCCTACCTCGAGCAGAACTGCAACATGAACGCGACCGCCTCGGCGATCTACGCGCACCGCCACACCGTGGCCTATCGCCTCGAGCGCGTGAAGGAGCTGACGACGCTCGATCCGATGCTCTCCGAGGATCGCGAGCGCCTCGGCCTCGGCCTGAAGGCCTATCGCATCATCGCCCCGCGCCTACCCAAGTAGGCAGTCGCGGTTTGCGGGCCGCCCGCTCGCGCCTGAGGGCCGCCGGCGCGCTTGACGGGCTGGCGCCCGCCGGCACTGCACCGTCGACCCTCAGCCACGACCGTTCGGGCCGCAAACCGCGCCTACTGGCGCGGGTTAGCTGGCGTTGACGATGTCGCCGGTCTTCGGATCAACGGTCACCGCCGGGGGCTTGCTGGCGACACGGACGCGGAAGATGCCGGCAGGATCCTGACCATTGGCGGTGCGGGCGACGGCCTTGCCGTTGAGTCCGGCCGCGACGTGCCAGCGCAGCAGGTGCGTTCCGGCGACGACCGGCGTGACGTGCCACTCGAAGCTCTGCGTGCGCCCGGCGGCCAGTGGGCCGAGGGCCCAGGTGCTGACGTAGGCGGTGTCGCCACCGTGCGGGCCTTGGTCGACGATCCACAGCTGGCGCGTCGGATCGGCGAGGTCGGGGCTCGTGGAGCGGGTGGTGAAGCCGGCGCCGCCCTTGGCGTCGTCATCGGAGGTGATGGTGACGGCGACGTTGGGGATCGTCTTGCCGGAGTCGTTGCGCACGACCACCCGCATCACGGCCGAGTTGGCGAGCCGCTGATGTGGCGGGAACGAGGCCTTGAGGACCTTGACCTTGAAGGTGCCCGACGGCTCGTTGGCGTCTTGGCGCTCGCCACCGCCGCAGCCCGCGACGAAGCCGGCCGCGACGATCGCGGCGACGCTCGTCGCCCACAACGCTCTTCTGCACCCCTCCACTGCGGCGGGAACGTACCAGAGGGAGGTGTCACGTAGCGCAGGTGGAAACTCAAGAGCACGTCGGGTTCCTGGTTGGCAGGGGTGACGGCGGTCACATAGACTGCCGGCCGTGCGGGTGGCCTGCGTGTGCGGGTGCACCCGAGGGTTGCTAGAGGAGAGGTCCGAGAACGCGTGGTCAGCACGGTTGCCGATCGGGCATTCGCCCCGGCGAAGAGCCTGCTCGAAGAAGTAGGCGACATGATGATCTTGACGGGGAAGACGATGGTGTCTGCCCTCCGTCCGCCGTACCCGTACGGCAGTGAGTTCGTCGGGCAGTTCCTCTTTGCGCTGCGCCTCTGCTGGCTGCCGCTGTTGATCTCCACCGTCGCCGTCTCCTACGGCGCGCCGGGCCTGCAGGCCGCGAACTTCCTCATCCTCTTCGGCGCGCTGGACCGCCTCGGCGGGTTCTTCGTCCTGGCCGTCATCCGCGAGTTCGCGCCGTTCGTCTGCGCGATCATCGTGGCCGGCGTGGCGGGCACCGCGATCACCGCCGACCTCGGCGCGCGCAAGATCCGCGAGGAGCTCGACGCGCTGCAGGTCCTCGGCGTCGACCCGGTCAAGAACCTCGTCGTCCCGCGCTTCTTGGCCCTGATGCTCGTCACGGGCCTGTTCGACATCTTCGCCATCATCTTCGGCATCACCGGCGGCCTGATCGCGACGATGGTCAACGGCGCGCCGCTCGGCCCGTTCTGGGCGACCTTCTTCACGAACGCCTCGACGACGGACCTCTGGGGTTCGTTGTTGAAATGCACGATGTTCGGGGCGATCACCGCGATCGTCTGCTGCTACAAGGGGATGACGGCCAGCGGTGGTGCCGAAGGGGTCGGCAAGGCGGTCAACCAAGCGGTCGTGATTACGTTCCTGGGCGTGTTTGCCTTCAACTACGTGTTCACCCAGACCTTGCTCGCAACCCATCCTGAGATCACGGTGATCCGCTAGTGGCCGGCTGGTTCGCCCTTCCGCGCGAGTGGATCTCGTCCTTCGGTGAGATCGCGAAGTTCAGCGGCAAGATCCTCGGGCAGGTCTACAGCCTGCGGGTCCTGCGGTTCTTCGGCGAGACGCTGCGCCAGTGCGGCGTGCTCATCCTCGGCTCCACGATCGTCATCTGGGGCCTGGTCTTCATCGTCGGCCTGCAGTGCGGCATCGAGGGCGCCTACTTCACGCGCGCTCAAGGCGCCCCGGCTTACAGCGGTGTCTTCGCCGCCTGGTGCGACCTGCGCGAGATCGTGCCCTACGGCTTCGGCTACATGATGGCCGCCAAGGTCGGCACCGGCATCGTGGCCGAGCTCGGCTCGATGCGGATCTCCGACGAGATCGACGCCCTCGAGGTCATGGGCATCGACTCCGTGCTCTTCCTCTGCGCGACGCGCCTGCTGGCCTCGTGGCTGGTGCTGCCGTTCATGTACATGGCGGCGGTCGGTGCCGGCTTCTTCGCCAGCTACCTCGCCGTCGTGCAGCAGATCGGGGAGGTGAGCTCAGGCGGCTTCTCCCTCATCTTCTGGATGTTCCAGAACCCTCCCGATCTGCTCTACAGCGTGATCAAGGGCATGGTGATGGCGACGGCCATCGTCCTTGTGGGGTGTTACTACGGCTACCACGCGGGCGGCGGACCGGTCGGCGTGGGGACAGCCACCGCAAAATCGATGGTTATGAACATCGTTTTGGTGCATCTCATCGGGATGTTGGGAACACAGGTGTTCTGGGGCGCCAATCCCCGGGCCCCAATCGGAGGCTGACCAAGACATGAGCGAGACCCCCCGCGATCCCTACGCCGACGGCTACGAGGGCGACGGCCTCGAGGAGACGCCGGCGCCGGCGGCGCCCGCTGCTGACCGCCTGGCCGCCGACGCCCCGCCGACGCGCGCCTCCGTGGTGCGCGAGGCCCCGCCGGCCGGCGGCGACGACGACGATGAGTACCAGTGGCACACGGGCCTGAACCGGCCCACCGGCGTGCCGGATGCCGTCGAGTTCGTCGACGTCCACAAGGCCTTCGGCCGCAACAAGATCCTCAAGGGCCTGAACATGGGCCTGCCCGAGGGCAAGATCTCGATGATCCTCGGCCCCTCGGGCACGGGGAAGTCGGTCTGCATCAAGCACATGGTCGGCTTGCTGTACCCGGACGAGGGTGACGTCCTGGTCCACGGCGAGTCGGTCCCGAACATGACCGACGACGAGCTCTTTGCCATGCGCAAGAAGTTCGGCGTCCTGTTTCAGGACGGCGCGCTCTTCGGCTCGATGAACCTGATCGACAACGTCGCGTTCCCGCTGCGCCAGCACACCGACAAGTCCGAGGACGAGATCCTCGAGATCGTCCGCAAGCGGCTTGACGAGGTCGGTCTCGGCGACGCCTACGACAAGATGCCCAACGAGCTCTCCGGGGGGATGCGCAAGCGCGCCGGGTTCGCGCGGGCATTGGTGTTGGACCCCAACATCGTCCTCTTCGACGAGCCGGACTCTGGCCTGGACCCGGTTCGCACGGCGCTGCTGTGCGAGTTGATCCAGGAGATCCACGAGGAGAACGGCGGGGCCTACACGGTCATCACCCACGACATCATGAGCGCGCGCCGCGTGGCGGAGTTCATCAGCGTGTTGTGGAAGGGGCGGATCGTGGAGTCCGGACCGGCCGAGGAGCTCTTTAACTCCGAGAACGCGTTCGTCCGGCAGTTCCTCAGCGGCGAATCACAGGGGCCACTGGGTATGGAGTAGCGCAAGGCCCTGCCGGGCACGCTCGGCGGGGCCAGCATCTCACCACTTCCGCAAGAACATCGGCCGGGTCTCCGGCGAGTACCGAACCCCACACGGTCCTGTCACACCTTTCGTCCTGTCCTTTCGTCGTCGTCGCGCGTAGCGCGGTCGCCGCATGACGCTCACGCGCGGGCTCGCCGCCGGCGCGCTGGTCGTGGCCGTCGTCGTGGCGGTGCTGCTGGTGACCGGCTCCAGCAAGCACGAGTACACGCTCGTCTTCCAGAGCGCGGGCCAGCTCGTCAAGGACAACGACGTCCAGGTGGGCGGCCGCCGCATCGGCCGCGTCGCCGACATCAAGCTCTCCGACAAGAACCTCGCCGAGGTCCGGATCCAGGTCGATGAGCCCTACGCGCCGCTGCACCTCGGTACGACGGCGACGATCCGCTCCGGCTCGCTTTCGGGGGTGGCCAACCGCTACATCTCGCTCTCGCCCGGGCCGAACTCGGCGCCCAAGCTCGACGACGGTGCGACGCTCGGCCTCGACCGGACCACCACCTCGGTCGACCTCGACCAGCTCTTCGACACGCTCGACCCCGAGACGCGCGCGAACCTGCAGAAGGTCATCAAGGGCTCGTCGACGCAGTACGACGGCAAGGGCGCCCAGGCCAACGAGGCTCTGAAGTACTTCAACCCGGCGCTGAGCACGACCTCGCGGCTGGTCAACGAGCTCGACCGCGACCAGCAGTCGCTGCAGGACTTCATCATCTACACGGCGCGCGCGACGACCGCGCTGGCCTCACGCCGCGATGACCTCTCCAGCCTGGTGGGGAATGCGAACACGGCCTCCGGGGCCATCGCATCCGAGAGCGCGTCGCTGGATCAGGCGCTGACCGCGCTGCCGCGAACCCTGCGTCAGGCCAACACGACCTTCGTCAACCTGCGCGCCACGCTCGACGACCTCGACCCGCTGGTCAACGCCTCCAAGCCGGTCGCGCCCCGCCTCGCTCCGTTCTTCGCCCAGCTGCGTCCGCTGCTGCGCGACGCGCGCCCGACCATCAGGGACCTGAGCACGCTGATCAGCCGCCCGGGCGCGGGCAACGACCTGACCGACCTGCTGCGCCAGCAGCCGCAGCTGACCAAGGTCGCGACGCCGGCGTTCCAGCACACGATCAAGGGCCTGCAGCAGAGCACGCCCGTGCTGCAGTTCATCCGGCCCTACGCGCCGGACCTCATCGGCTGGTTTCGCGACTTCGGCCAGTCCACGGCCAACTACGACGCCAACGGCCACTTCGCCCGCATCTCGCCGATCGTCAACGCCTTCCAGTTCACCGACACGCCGGCCGGCGGCACGCTGACGGCGCTGGCGCCCGCTGATCGCCAGGTCGGCCTGCAGTCCGGCAAGATCCGCCGCTGTCCGGGCGCGGCGACCCAGGCCGCCGCCGACGGCTCCAACCCCTACGCCCCCGAGGGCTCGGACTGCGATCCGAGCATCGTCCCGCCCGGCCCATGATGCGCGCGCGCCTCATCGCCGCGGTCGCAGCCATCGCAGCCGCCGTCCTCGTGCTCGTCGTCTTCGGCACGGGCGCGGGCGATGACCACAAGGGCGACTACAAGGTCCGCGCGATCTTCACCAACGCCTTCACGGTCATCCCCGGCGAGGACGTCAAGATCTCCGGCGTCAAGGTCGGCAAGATCTCCGCGCTCGATGTGACGCCCGACAACAAGGCCGCGGTCGTCCTGGACATCACCGAGGCCGGGTTCAAGGACTTCCGCAAGGATGCGACCTGCACGATCCGCCCGCAGTCGCTGATCGGCGAGCGCTTCGTCGAGTGCACCCCGACGCAGCCGCGCGCCGACGGGGACGCCCAGGCGCCCGAGCTCAACCAGATCAAGCACGGGGCGGGCAAGGGCGAGTACCTGCTGCCCGCGTCGCAGACGATCAAGCCAGTTGACCTCGACCTGGTGGGCAACATCATGCGGTTGCCCTACCGCCAGCGCCTCTCGATCATCATCAACGAGCTCGGCACCGGGCTGGCGGCCAACGGCGCGCAGCTGCGCCAGGCGGTCAAGCAGGCTGACCCGGCCCTCCAGCAGACCGACAGGGTCCTGGCGATCCTCGCCGACCAGAACAAGACGCTCGCACAGCTGGCCAAGAACGGCGACGAGGTCCTGCGCCCGCTGGCCCGCGACAAGGCCCACGTCGCCGACTTCATCGTCAAGGCCGACAAGACGGCGGTCGCCAGCGCCGAGCGCCGCAGCGACATCGAGGCGAGCCTGCAGAAGCTTCCCGCCTTCCTGCAGGAGCTCAAGCCGACGATGCAGCGCCTCGGTGGGCTGGCCGACCAGATGACGCCGGTGCTGACCGATCTGCACGCCGCCGCGCCGCAGATCAACCAGTTCATCAAGCAGCTGGGGCCGTTCAGCGCGGCAGGCACGCCCGCGCTGACGTCGCTGGGCGACGCGGCCGATGTCGGCGACCAGGCGCTGATCAAGGCCAAGCCGATCGCCGGCGATCTGCGCGACTTCGCCGGCCAGGCCAAGCCGACGGTCCAGAACCTCGACGCGCTGTTGACCAGCCTGAAGTCCACCGGCGGCATCGAGCGGCTGATGGACTTCCTGTACTTCTCGGGCACGTCGACCAACGGCTATGACTCGCTCGGCCATTACCTGCGCGCCGTCTTCGTCCTGACGTCCTGCACGACCTACGCGACCACGCCGACGCCGGGCTGCGCGGCGAACTTCGCCAAGCCGGCCGCGTCGGCGTCGGCCGCGAGCGCGCGTGCCACGTCCAAGCGCGCCAAACGCGCCAAGCGCAGCGCGCCGGCCGCCAAGGTCGACCTGCCGGCCAGCCTCTTCCCGGGCCAGCCGGCCGCGCCAAGCGCGCCGGCGTCCGGCGCAGCGCCGGCGACTACCACGCCCGCGGCCGGCGGTGGCACCACGCAGCAGCAGCCCAGCAGCGCCGCGCCGGCCACCGACGCGCCCACCGGCGCCTCGACGACCACACCGTCAAGCGGCGCGACGAGCACGACGCCGCCGTCCAGCGGTGCGTCCCAGACCCTCCTCGACTACCTCCTGGGTGGCTGATGCGGCGCGGATCGCCATCGATCGCCGCCAACCCCGTGCTGATCGGCGCGGCGACCACGCTCGTGGTCCTCGTCGCGGTCTTCCTGGCCTACAACGCCAACAACGGCCTGCCGTTCGTCCCGACCTACTCGCTGAACGCCGACGTCCCGAGCGCCGCGAACCTGGTCAAGGGCAACGAGGTCCGCATCGGCGGCACGCGCATCGGCGTCGTCGACCAGATCACCCCCAAGCGCCTGGCCTCGGGCAAGGTCATCGCCCGGCTGCATCTCAAGCTCGAGACCGCCGTCCGGCCGCTGCCGGTCGACTCGACGATCCTCGTCCGGTCGCGCTCGGCGCTGGGCCTGAAGTACGTCGAGCTCACCAAGGGCACGTCGACCAAGGGCTATGCCGAGGGCGCCACGCTGCCGCTGAAGGCAGCGACGCCGACGCCGGTCGAGTTCGACGAGTTCCTCAGCACGTTTGACGAGAAGACGCGCATCGGCGCCCAGAAGCAGCTCGAGGGCTTCGGCAACGCGCTGGCCGGGCGCGGCCAGGATCTCAACCAGGCGATCCAGTCGCTCAACCCGCTGCTGCTCGCGCTCGGCCCGGCGATGGCCAACCTCGCCGACGACCGCACCAAGCTCGGCCGCCTGTCCGAAGCGCTCGGCCGCACGTCGGCGATCGTCGCCCCGGTCGCCGAGTCCCAGGCCGCGCTCTTCCGCAACCTCGACACCACCTTCGGCGCCTTCGCCGCGATCGCGCGCCCCTACCTGCAAGACAGCATCAGCGGCGGCCCGCCGGCGCTGCAGACCGCGATCGAGGAGCTGCCCAAGCAGCGTCCGTTCCTCGCCAACAGCGAGGGCCTCTTCCACGACCTGCGCCCGGGCGTCAAGGCGCTGTCGGGCGCCGCATCCGACCTCGCCGACGCCTTCACCGTCGGCGAGCCGGCGCTGCGCCACTCCGTCGCGTTCAACAAGCGCCTGGTGCCGACCTTCACCGCGTTGCAGCGCTTTGCGGAGGACCCGTTGGTCGCGCTCGGCGTCCAGGATCTGGGGAGCACCGCGCAGATCGCCAATCCGCTGTTGGCCACGCTCGCGCCGACCCAGACGGTCTGCAACTACTGGACCCTGCTCTTCCGCAACGTCGCCTCGCTGCTCAGCGAGGGCGACAACAACGGCACCGGGCAGCGGTTCATGATCGTCGCCGCGCCCCAGGGCCCCAACAACGAGGGCAGTCCGTCCTCAGCGCCGGCCAACGGCCCGACCGCCGACAACTACCTGCACAGCAACCCCTACCCGAACACGGCCGCGCCGGGCCAGACGCAGGAGTGCGAGGCGGGCAACGAGGTCTACAAGGCGGGCAAGCAGGTCATCGGCAACGACCCGGGCAACCAGGGCAAGACCACGCAGAAGACGGTCACCTCCAGCGACACCCCGACCCCATGAGCTCGGACTCCGACAAGCGCAAGCGCATCCTGCGCAAGGACCGTCACGGGATGAACCCGCTGACGGTCGGCCTGCTCGTGCTCGGCGTCTGCGCGATCGTGGTCTACGCCGGCTTCTCCAAGCACGTGCCGTTCACCCACGGCTTCCGCGTCAAGGCCGTCTTCGTCAATGCCAACAACATCCGGCCCAACTCGCCGGTGCGCATCGCGGGCGTGAACATCGGCAAGGTCAAGAAGGTCACGGCCTACAAGGGCGGCGACGGCAACATGTCGCTGGTCACGATGGAGATCGACAAGGCCGGGCTGCCGATCCACAAGGACGCGACGTTGAAGGTCCGCCCGCGCATCTTCTTGGAGGGCAACGAGTTCGTCGACCTGTCGCCCGGGACGCCGTCGGCGCCGACGATCGACGACGGCGACACGCTGCCCGCCACCCAGACCGCCGCCCCGGTGCAGTTCGACCAGATCCTCACCGCACTCCAAAGCGACACGCGCGAGGATCTCAAGCGGCTGCTGGAGGGCTACGGCACGGCGCTGACCTACGAGCCCACCGCCGCCGACGACGTCGGGCAGGACCCCGCCGTCAAGGGCAAATCGGCCGCCCAGTCGCTCAACCGCTCCATCGACTACGCGCCCGGCGCGCTGAAGAACGTGGCGATCGTCAACAACGCCTTCCTCGGCCTGCAGCGACATGACCTGTCGGGGTTGGTGCTCAACGCCGGCAAGGTGACCAAGGCCCTCTCCAGCAACGAGCAGTCGCTTAAGGACGTCGTCACCAACTTCAACACGACGCTGGGCGCGCTGGCCGCCGAGCAGTCCAACCTCAAGCAGACGATCGCGCTGCTCGGCCCGACGCTGCAGCACACCGACAGCGCGCTGACGCACCTCAACGCCTCCTTCCCGAACACGCGCGCCTTCGCCAAGGAGATCCTGCCCGGCGTCAAGGAGACGCCGGCGACGATCGACGCCGCGCTGCCGTGGATCGCCCAGGCGCGCAAGCTCGTTTCGCCCGCTGAGCTCGGCGGCCTGACCCGGGAGCTCAAGCCGACGACCGTCGACCTCGCCAAGCTCGTCAACGGCTCGCTGACCGCGCTGCCCCAAGCCGATCTTGTCGCCCAGTGCGTGACGCACACGATCCTGCCAACCGGCGACGTCAAGATCGCCGACGGCCAGTTCACCTCCAACGAGGAGAACTACAAGGAGTTCTGGTACTCCATGGTCGGCCTCGCCGGCGAGGCCCAGAACTTCGATGGCAACGGCCACTACGTGCGCTTCGCGGTCGGCGGCGGCGACCAGACGATCTCCACCGGCAAGTACGGCGGCAACGCCGGAAGCAAGCTCTACGGCCGGGTCAACGACCCACCGCTGGGCACCCGGCCCGCCTATCCCGGCAAGCGTCCGCCCTATAACAACACGGCGCGCTGCAAGGACCAGCGGTTGCCCGACCTCAACGGCGCGAAGACCGGCGGTGCCGACGGTGGCGGGACGGTCACGCCGGCGCCCGCCGCGACGACGCCGGCGGTCTCGACGCCGGTCGGCACGATCCCGTCGACGACCACGCCGCTTCCGGCGCTGGCGGCCGGCTCCTCGAGCAAGGACAGCCTCACGGCGCAGCTCGTCGACCGTCTCAACCCCTTCCGCGCGTCAGGCGGCAAGCCATGAGGACGGCGATCCGCAAGCATCGCTGGGACTTCCTGGCCGTGATCGGCATCTTCCTGGTCGCGCTGGTCGTCGGCAGTTTCATCCTCGGCCACCAGCGCTTCTACCTGCCCAAGTGGGTTCCGGTCGTGGGCACCGACTTCGTCTCCTACAAGGCCGAGTTCACCACCGCGCAGTCGGTCACGCCGGGCCAGGGCCAGACGGTGAACATCGCCGGCGTGCCGGTCGGTGAGCTCTCCAACGTGCAGCTCAAGGATGGCCGCGCGATCATCACGATGAAGATCCGCCGCAAGTACGCGCACGTCTACAAGGACGCGACCGCGCTGCTGCGCCCGAAGACCGGCCTCAACGACATGATCGTGGAGCTGACGCCGGGCACGCGGCGGGCGGGGGAGATCGACCACGCCAAGCAGATCATCCCGATCACCCAGACGCTGCCCAACGTCAACACCGACGAGTTCCTGGCGGCGCTCGACGGCGACACGCGCAGCTACCTGCAACTGCTCATCGCCGGCGGCGGCGAGGCGCTGGGCGGCAACGGCAAGAACCTGTCGGCGACCTTCCGCCGCTTCGAGCCGACCAACCGCGACATCGAGAAGATCACCACGGCGCTGGCGGTCCGCCGCGACAACATCGCGCGCTCGATCCACAACTTCAAGGAGCTGACGGCCGCCGTCGGCGACAAGGACCAGCAGCTCTCCAGCCTGGTCGACGCCTCCAACGCCGTCTTCAAGTCCTTCGCCAACCAGGACGCCAAGCTGCGCCAGACGCTGAGCCTGCTGCCCGACACGCTCAAGACGACCAACGTCGCCGTCCAGAAGGCCGACAAGCTCGGCAAGGCGCTGGGCCCGACGCTCGGCGCCCTGCGCCCCGGTGCCCGCGCGCTGGGCCCGTCGCTGAAGCAGAGCCGCCCGTTCTTCAAGACCACGACGCCGGTCATCCAGAAGCAGCTGCGCCCGTTCGCGCGCGACGCGCTGCCGACGGTCAAGATCCTGCGCCCGGCCGCGCGCGACCTCGCCGACCTGACGCCGGACTTCACCTCGGTCCTGAAGACCGCCAACTACCTGCTCAACACCGCGGCCTACAACCCGCCGGGCGCTGACGAGGGCTACCTCTTCTGGATCTCCTGGCTGAACCACATCGGCCCGACGGTCTTCAGCACGCAGGACGCGCACGGCCCGATCCGGCGAGGCGCGCTCTTCTTCAGCTGCGACGGCCTCGGCCTGCTGGACACGCTCAAGACGGTCAACCCGCAGCTCGGCACGATCATCGGCCTGACCAACGCGCCGACCAAGGCCGACGTTTGCGCCTCGAGCGCCCAGGCCCCGAACACGAACGCGGGAGGCTGAGGTGAACAAGCAGGTCCCCAGCCTCGGCAAGATCCTCATCATGGTCGGCTTCGCGCTGTCCTGCTTCGGCTTGCTGCTGTACCTGTGGCTCGCCTTCGGCGGCGCGACGCCGTTCAAGCCCAAGGGGTATCGCTTCGAGGTCTCCTTCGGGGAGGCGACCCAGCTCGCCCACGAGGCCGACGTCCGCATCTCCGGCGTGCCTGTCGGCAAGGTCAAGGCGATCGTCGCCAACAAGCAGACCGGCCGCTCTGACGCGACGATCGAGCTCAAGCCCGAGTACGCGCCGATCCCGATCGACGCCCACGCGATCCTGCGCCAGAAGACGCTGCTGGGCGAGACCTACGTGGAGCTGACGCCGGGCAGTCCGACGGCCAAGAAGGTGCCCGACAACGGGCGCTTGGCGACGGGCCAGGTCGCCGACACCGTCGAGCTCGACGAGATCCTGCGGGCCTTCGACCCGCAGACGCGCGCCGCCTTCCAGAACTGGATCCAGACCCAAGCCCAGGCGCTCAACGGTCGCGGCCAGGACCTCAACGCCGCGCTCGGCAACCTCGCGCCGTTCGCGCAGGACACCACCAAGGTCCTGGAGATCCTGAACTCGCAGAAGGCCGGCGTGCGCCAGCTCGTGCGCAACACCGGTGAGGTCTTTGACGCGCTGTCGGAGCGCGACGGCCAGCTCGCCGGCCTCATCACCAACTCCAACAAGGTCTTCGCGACGACCGCGGCGCGCGACCAGGAGCTGCAGGCCACCTTCAGGGCGCTGCCGACCTTCGAGCAGGAGTCGCAGACGACGCTCAAGCGCCTGTCGAAGTTCTCGGCCAACGCGAACCCGGTCGTCACCGAGCTGCGGCCAGCGGCAAAGCAGCTGAGTCCGACGCTGCAGGAGCTCTCGGCGATCGCGCCCGACCTCAAGGCGCTCTTCCGCTCGATCGACCCGCTGGTCGCCGCGTCCAAGCAGGGCCTGCCGGCGACGACCGAGTTCCTCGACCAGCTCCATCCGCTGCTGGCGAACTTCGACGGGCCGCTCAAGCAGCTCAACCCGATCCTCGACGGTGCCAGCCTCTACAAGAGCGAGCTGACCGCGTTCTTTGCCAACACCACGGCGGCGACGCAGGCCACAGCGGCCTCCTTCGGCGGCGGCGAGCCCGCGCACTACCTGCGCACCTCCAACCCGTTGAACCCCGAGATGCTGGCGCAGTATCCGAAGCGGCTGTCGACCAACCGCACCAACCCGTACCCGTTCCCGGGCGACGGCCTGAGCCTCAAGAGCGGGCTGGCCTCCTTCGAGACGCGTCAGTGCACCGGCCAGACGCTGACGCCCGCGCTGGGCCCGGCGGTCCCCGGCGTGCTGTCGGACACGCTGCGCGACGGCATCCTGAAGTTCGCCCTCAACAACGGCAACATCGTCGCGCCGCCCTGCCGGCAGCAGGACCGCTTCAACCTCGGCGGCACGCTGACGCAGTTCCCGCAACTGCGGGCGAACGTCAAGGGCGTGCAAGCCGGCGCGCCGGCGCCGTGAAGCCGGTGAAACCCCGGCGGTCTTTCCTGCCGGTGCCCGGCGCGCCCGCGCCGTAGGCCCGGTAGCCTCAGCGCCCTGATGGGTCGGCTGCCGCGCATCCTGGGCGCCGCCATGGGAACGGCCGCCCGCCGCCCGCTGGCGGTCGGACTACTGGTGACGGTGCTCGCGTTGGCGGGCGCCGCGCTCGCGCTGCGCCTCTCGCCGACGACGGCTTCCAAGACGCTGGTCGGCTCCTCCAGCGCGTCCTACCAAGCGACCGAGCGTGAGCATCAGCTGTTCGGTGAGGACGCGGTCTACGTGCTGGTGCGCGGAGCGGTCTCCAAGCTGGTGCTGACCTCTGACTTGGAGCGGCTGATCGCGCTGGAGGGCTGCCTCGGCGGCAACGTGCCCAAGGGCGCGACGCCCGTCGGCGGCTGGTCGGGCCCGTGCGGGCGGCTGGGCAAGACCAAGCCGGCCAAGGTCGTCTTCGGTCCCGGCACGTTCATCAACGAGTCGGTCCGCCAGATCGGCGACCAGTACAACTCCCAGCTGGCGGGCATCAAGGCCGACGCGCAGAAGCAGTACAACGCGGCCTACCAACTGGCGCGGGGCAAGCACTACTCGGTCGCCCGCGCCAAGGCGCTGGCCCAGAAGGCCGCCGACCTCGCCAGCTACCAGGCGCTGAGCCAGTCTGTCCAGCTCGCGCTCAAGTACGGGTTGTTGAAGGCGCCGCAGGTCAACGACCCCGGCTTCGTCTCCCAGCTCGTGTTCGCGGGCGGCAAGGCGGCGGGCACGCCGAAGGCCCGCTTCGCCTATCTCTTCCCCAACGCCGACAGCTCGCTGATCCAGGTGCGGCTCAAGCCGGGGCTGTCGGATGCGGCGCGCAAGGACGCGATCACGCAGATCCGCGCCGCGACCAAGGTGAAGGAGTTGCAGCTGCTCAACGGCGGGCGCTTCGTCGTGACGGGCGCGCCGGTCGTGCTGTCGGATCTGACCACCAAGATCACCGACGCGATTGTGACGCTGCTGATCGCGTCGATCCTCGTGATGGCGCTGGTCCTCGCGGTGGTCTTCCGCGCGCGCCGGCGCCTGCTGCCGCTCGCGGTTGCGCTGGCCGCCGTGGCGATCACCTTCGGGGCGCTGTCGGCGATCGGCGCGTCGCTGACGATGGCGTCGGTGGGGGTGGTGCCGGTGCTAATCGGCCTGGCGGTGGACTACGCCATCCAGCTGCAGGCGCGCATCGAGGAGCGCGCCGGGCCGCGGGCCACCCGTGCCGAGGTGGTCTCCGCGGTCGGGCACGTGGCGCGGACGGGCGCGCCCGCGGTGGCGGTCGCCGCCGCTGCGACCGCGGCGGGCTTCCTGGTCCTCGGCGTCTCACCGGTGCCGATGGTCCGCGGCTTCGGCCTGCTGCTGGTCGCGGGCATCTTCATCGCCTTGGCGACGGCGATCACGCTCGGCACGGCCGCGCTGGTCGGGACGGTTGGGAAACCGTCTTCTCTTCGCCTGCCCGGCGCCGTGGTCGCTGCCGGCGAGATCGTCGCGTCCGCAGGGCGCGGCGCCGGTGAGCTGTTGACTGACAACCCGGTTGCCCGCGGCGTCAGCGGTCGCGGTCGCACGCTCCGCTCGGCGGCCCTGGGCGCGGCCGTGCGCCGTCCGGAGCGGGTCCTGGCGATCGGCCTGGCGATCGCCGTCGTCGGCTGGGTCGCCGACACGCAGACCAAGGTGGAGTCCGACGTCACCAAGCTCGTGCCCCAGAGCCTGCCGGCGCTGGCCGACCTGCAGGCGCTGCAGAAGTCCACGAGCGTCGGTGGCCAGATCGACGTCTTGGTCCGCAGCGACAAGCTCACGACGCCGGCGACGCTGAACTGGATGTCGGCCTACCAACTGCGGCTGCTCAAGCGCTTCGGCTACAGCGACAAGCGCGGCTGCGGCAAGGCCGAGCTGTGTCCGGCGTTCTCGCTGCCTGACCTCTTCGGCGGCGATGACGGCAAGGGCAAGATCACCTCGCAGGCGCAGGTCAACGAGCTGCTCGACGTCGTGCCGCCGTACTTCTCCCAGAGCGTCATCACGCACGATCGCAAGACGGCGACGATGGCGTTCGGCATCCGGCTGATGCCGCTGGATCGCCAGAAGCAGGTCCTGGACATCATGCGCTCCGAGCTCCACCCGCCCAAGGGCGTCTCGGCGCAGCTCGCCGGTCTGCCGGTGCTGGCGGCCGACGCCAACGCCGCGGTCTCCTCGCCGTGGCGGCGGTTGCTGACGCTCGTGCTCGGCCTGCTGGCGGTCGGCGCGGTGTTGTTGGTGGCCTTCCGCTCCTGGCGCCGCGCGCTCACGCCGCTGGTGCCGATCGCGCTGGCCACCGGCTGGTCGGCGCTCGTGCTCTTCGCGACGCGCGTGCCGTTGAACCCCATGTCGGTCACGCTCGGCGCGTTGGTCATCGCGATCTCGACCGAGTTCAGCGTGCTGTTGGCCGAGCGCTACCGGACCGAGCGCCGCGGCGGGCTGGATCCGGCGGCGGCGCTGGAGCGGACCTACCGCTCGACGGGTGCCGCGGTGCTGGCCTCGGGCGTCACCGCGATCGCCGGCTTCGCGGTCCTGACGCTGAGCGACATCCGGATGCTGCGCGACTTCGGCGCGGTGACGGTCATCGACCTCACCGTGTCGCTGCTCGGTGTGCTGCTAGTGCTGCCCTCGGCGCTGGTGCTTGGTGAGCGCTGGCGGCCGGCCGACGTCCGGGTGCGCCGTCCGCGGGTGCGGTTGCCGCGGCCAAGCTTGCCGCGGCGCAGCGAGAAGCCCGTCGCGTGAGCGGCCCGCTCGACTTCGACGACGCCGACGGCGAGGCGCCGCCGCGGCGTTCGGCGGCCGTCGGCGCGCGGCCGGCCGATCGCGTGCCCACGACCGCCCCACCACCGCGATCGAGTCCCGGCGATGGGGCGCGCTACCTCTGGGTCGTCGGCGCGGCCGCCATCGTGTTGGTGCTGCTGCTCTTGGTGACGACGCTGCGCCACGGCACCGAGCGCGGCGCGCGTGGCGTTCCGGCCGGACAGCGCATGCCGCCGTTCGCGGTGCCGACGGCGCTGGGGCCGATCGACGCCGACGCCAACATCGCCACCCACGCCGGCGAGGGGCAGGCGGGCAAGCGCGCCGCTTGCACCGTCCGCGGGCCCGAGATCCTCAACGGCTGCGCGCTGCGCGAGGCCGGGCCGGTCGTCCTGGCCTTCTTCGCGATCCGCAGCCGCGAGTGCATCGCCCAGCTCGACGCGATGCAGCGGGTGCGCGCGCAGCTGCCCGGCGTGCAGTTGGCCGCGATCGCGATCCGTGGCGACCGTGGCGACCTGCGCACGCTCGTGCGTCGCCACGGCTGGAGCTTCCCGGTCGGCTACGACCGTGACGGCGCGCTGTCGAACGCCTACCACGTACAGGTCTGCCCGCAGCTGACGTTCGCGCGCCGCGGCGGCCGGGTGGTGGAGACGACCTTCGGCGCGCTGGCGCCGGCGGCGCTGGTGGCCAAGGCGCGGAGGCTGGGGTGAGCGACCCGGCCGCCCCGAGGGAGCCGGACCCACCCGACCCGGGCGATGACCCCGTCGACGGCGTCGTCGCGCCCGAGCTCGCCGCCGAGCTGCCCGGCCTGCGGCTGCGCGTCACGACCGTCGACGGCGCCGCCGGTCGCACGCCGCGCGCGCTGCGCCAGCGGCTGGAGGACGTCAGCAACCGCTTCCGCGGCGCCAACGCGATCGCGCTGCGCACGCGCCCGGTGCCGCGCGCCTATCGCGTCTTCTTCCGCCAGGTCGGCCTCGACCCCGACGTCGATCGCACCCCGGTCGAGCAGGTGGCGGTCGAGCGCCTCGTGCACGGCGAGCTCTACACCGGCGATCGCGTCTCCGACGCGCTGATCCTCGCCGTGATGGAGACCGGCGTGCCGGTCGTGGCCTTCGACGATGCGACGCTCGCCGGCGAGGTCATCCTGCGCGCGGCGGGGCCCGGGGAGCAGTTGCCCGCCGGCGCCTACGCCCACGACGTGCCCCGCGGCCGGCTCGTGCTCGCCGACGACCGAGGCCCCGTCGCCATCCTCTTCGGCCGGGTCTCCGACCGCCATGCCGCCGAGCGCGGATGCTCGCGCGTGCGGCTCGTCGCCGTCCAGGTTCCGGGGGTGCCGAGCGCCCACGTCGACGAGGCGCTGTGGCTGGCCGCCGGCGCTCTGGCGCAGGACGGCGCATAGGCATTCGACTGTGGCGCGATCCGGAGCTATCCTCGCCTGCGTAGGAGAGGAACTGCTGTGGTCCTGATCGATCAGCTCAGCCCTGACGCACCCCTTGACGTCCGCCATGCGGGCGGTGTGGACGAGCGCGGCGCGCGCCGGACCTTGCGGGCGCAGATCGCCCGTCTGGAGCGCGAGCTGGGGGAGACCATCGCCGCCGCCTTCCCGCATGTCCACGATGCCGACACGGTGGCGTTCAACGAGCGCGCCCCGTTCCGCATCGCCGGACCGCTGAGCTCTGGCACCGGCCCGCGCCTGCTCGGCCTCGGCGAGCTCGAGCGCGTCCGCGACGACCTTGCCGAGCGCATCCGCCGCGCGCGCGTCGTCGTGGCCGATCGCGCAGAGCTCGAAGCCGACTCGCGCGCGCTGCTGGAAGAGATGCTCCGCGAGCCGGCGCGCTACAAGCGGGTCCGCCTGCCCGTCGCCGATCTCGGCGAGCCCGGCTGCGGCGCCTACCAGGTGCGCCCGCGCCTCGGCATCATCGGGATGCTGATGGGCTGGTGGCACATCAAGCTCTCCTCGGGCTGTCCAAAACCCGCCCCGGCGTGAGGCCGGCCCGCGAACACTAGGATCCAACGTCGATGGGTCGCCGCAGCCGCAAGCGCGCCAGCACGCCGGTCGCGCCGCCTGAGCCGCGCGCGGACGTCGATCGTCCCGTGGCGCCCATGCCGGCCGCGCCGCGCACGGCGACCTACAAGTCGCGCCGCGAAGACGCGCCGCAGCCGCCGTGGGCGCCGTTCCCGCTGACCGAGCTCTGCATCCTGCTGTCGATCGTCCTGCTCGCCATCGGCTTCTTCTTCGCCGGCGGCGAGCGCCGCGGCGTCCTGCTCGGCGGCGGCTTCGTCCTGGTGACGCTCGCGGCCGGCGAGCTGTCGGTGCGCGAGCACTTTGCCGGCTACCGCTCGCACTCATCGCTGCTGGCGGGGATCTGCGCCATCATCGCCGCGGTGCCCTTCTGGCTGGCGCCGATCCCGCAGGAGATCGTCCTGGTCGTCGGCATCGTCGTCTACGTGCTGGGCCTGCTCGGCTTCCGCCGCGCGTTCATGCGTCGTAGTGGCGGCGTAGGGTTCCGCGCGTGACCGACGACGCGTCCCCGCCCGAGCCGCCTGCCGCGCCGGCGCCCGACCCCGAGCGCCGCATGCAGCTGCGCGGTCTGCACCACGTGACGGCGATCGTCGCCGACCTGGACCGCACCACCGCCTTCTACCGCGACGTGCTCGGCCTGGCCCTCACCGAGGAGGCCGACAACGCCGACGACCCGGGCTCGCGCCACTTCTGGTTCGGCGACGCGCTCGGCACGCCCGGCACGCTCGTCTCGTTCATGGAGTACCCGCAGTTGGACGAGGCCCGCGAGGGGCGCGGCGGGGTCCATCACTTCGCCTTCGGCGTCGGCTCGGCCGACGAGCAGGTCGCCTGGCGCGACTACCTGCGGGCGCGCGGGGTGCCGTGCTCGGAGGTCTTCGAGCGCGGTCGCTTCCGGTCGATCTACTTCCGCGACCCGGACGGCAACCTGCTCGAGGTCGCGACGGTCTAGGCCTGCAGTCGCTGCGGCCCTCGTGGGCCGCGACGCGGCGAACGTCCCGCTCGGACGTCCGCCGCGCGCTGCGCATCGTCCTTCTAGGCCGGAAGACCCTCCAACAGGCCGGCGAGCGCCGTACGCTGGCGCTCGGTCATCGATCCCACGGTCTTGTTCTCGGACATGGGGATCGACTGCAGGAGCTTGCGGCACCGGGTGCTTCCCCACCGCCGCTGGCTCGTCAGGAGGTCGGAGACCGTCATCGAGGCGGCCTCCCACGGGCATTCGAGGATGACGTGCGCGGCAATGATCTCGCCCTCCGCCACCTGACGCTTGAGCTCTGCGCGGGCGAGGCGGACCTCGTTCGCTCGAGCCAATGCGCGCAGGTGCTGTGGCGCAGGGGCGATCGTCGCTGCTGCGTTCATCTGTCCTCCCTACCGGCTCACCCTCAGCGTGAGACGGCAAATCGTTGTGTTGGTGCGTGGAAAAGCGTTGCGGCAGCCGTCACCGTGGTCGACCACGTGCCACGGGGCGACGGGTGGGCGTCTCCTCAAACGACTCCACTCCTCGATCCGGGACATCCTGCCCACGGTGCGTCTGCCTCCAACGCGTGTCGAACGTATGCCAGGGCGGCAGGTTCGTTCAAGGTGTGAACGAGCGCAACATACGCTCAGAGCGCCTTTTTTCTTCTGGTCGGATCGGCTCGATGTCCGCGGCCCTGCCGAGCCGTTGAGCAGCCGTCACCGAACGCCGGCGACGTGCTACGGAGCGTTGCTTAAATCGACCTGAGCGGTGAATGGTGGGCGGCCGCTCAGGCGGCGCGGCGACGACCGTGCTCGCCTGGCCCGGGCAGCGGCCCATGCTCGGCCTCGAAGCCGGCCTTGACCGTCGTGAACGCCTCGAGCGCGCGATCCAGCGTCGGCCGGTCGTGGGTCGCCATGACGCTCGTGCGCAGCAGCGCGCCGCCCGGTGGCACCGCGGGGTGCAGCGCGGTGTTGACGAAGATGCCGGCCTCGTAGAGGCCCTTCCACATCAGGCCCGCCTGCCAGTCGTCGCCGATCAGGACGGGGATGATCGGCGTGACGATGTCCGCGCCGTAGGGGTGGCCGGCCGGCAGCCCCTGGGGCGCGACGACCGCGAATCCCCGTTCCTCCAGGCCGTCGCGGAAGTAGCGTGCGTTGTCCTGGACCTGTCCTAACAGTGTACGGCCTTCATCGGTGCGCAGGACGCGCAGCGCGGCCAGCGCAGCGCCCGTCGCGGCGGGGACGGCCGACGCGGTGAACAGGAACGTCCGCGACTGGATGCGCAGGAACTCGATGACGTCGGCGCTGCCGGCGACGAAGCCGCCGCAGGAGGCCAGCGACTTGGAGAAGGTGCCCATCCGCAGGTCGACGCGATCCTCGACGCCGAAGAGCTCGCTGGCCCCTGCGCCCCGATGGCCGAGCACGCCGGTGCCGTGGGCCTCGTCGACCATCAGGCGGGCGCCGTAGGCCTCGCAGAGGTCGCAGATGGCCGGCAGCGGGGCGATGTCGCCCTCCATCGAGAAGACGCCGTCGACGACGACCAGGACGCCGCCACCGTCCTCGGCCGCACGCTGCAGCATCTTCTCGAGCTTGTCGAGCCGGTTGTGGCGGAAGGGACGCAGCTTGGCGCGCGACAGGATGCAGCCGTCGAGGATCGACGCGTGGTCGCCGGAGTCGACGATCACCGTGTCGCCTGGCGCCAGGATCGTGCCGAGCGTCCCGACGTTGGCCTGGTTGCCGGTCGTGAAGACGATGGCGTCCTCGGTGCCCATGAAGTCGGCGATCTCGGACTCGAGCTCGAGGTGCATCCGCGTCGTGCCGTTGAGCAGCCGCGAGCCGGTCATGCCGGTCCCGTAGGTGTCCAGCGCG
Organism: Baekduia sp.; assembly: GCF_035996765.1. Taxonomy (NCBI): domain Bacteria; kingdom Bacillati; phylum Actinomycetota; class Thermoleophilia; order Solirubrobacterales; family Baekduiaceae; genus Baekduia; species Baekduia sp. Next base: position 2,531 of record NZ_DASYJG010000041.1, on the reverse strand, counting down.
TCGCGCGCGCCGGCGATGACGCGCTCGTCCTCGGTGAGCCCGAGGTAGTTGTTGCCGCCGAGCATGATCCGCGGCTGACCCTCCATCTCGACCACGGGCCGCGCCGGGCTCTCCATCACCCGGAAGTAGGGCACCATGTCGACCGCACGGGCCGCCTTCAGGATCTCGAGGCGCTCGTGGTTGCGAGCCTTCCCGAAGACGTCGGTTTGCGCTTTGGCCGTCACGCGATGAGCCTATCGGCACCGTCCGCCCGCTAGGTTGATGCGCCGATGCCTGTGGACGTGCGCCCCGCCCGATCGTTTCGCGATGTCGGAGCGTTCATCGACCTCCCGTTCCGTCTGCACGCCGGCACGCCGTGGGTCCCGCCGCTGAAGCTGGAGCGGCGCCTGTTCCTCAGCCGCCGCTTCGGGACCTACGCGAAGCGCGTCGACTACGAGCTGCTCATCGCCGAGCGCGACGGGCGCACGGTCGGCCGCGTGAGCGCGCACATCGATCACGCATACAACCGCCATCACGACGAGCGCCGCGGGTGGTTCGGCTTCTTCGAGTGCGAGGACGATTCGGAAGCGGCGGCCGCGCTGCTGGAGGCCGCCGGCGCCTGGCTGCGCGAGCGGGGGATGGAGCGGATGGACGGTCCCGCCGACTTCACCATGAACGACGAGTCGGGCCTGGTCATCGAGGGCCACGAGCTCGAGCCGATGATCCGCCAGCCCTGGCACCCGCCTTACTACCAGCCACTGCTGGAGCGCGCCGGGTTCGAGAAGGTCGTCGACCTGTTCATGTGGGCCTTGGACATCTCTGACCGCGAGCAGATGCTCCCGATCCTGCCCGAGCTCGCCGCCGACGCCCGCGAGAAGCACGGCGTCACGATCCGCCGCATGTCGCGGCTGCGGCTGCGCAAGGATCTCGATGTCTTCGCCGAGATCTACAACCGGGCCTGGCGGCGCAACTTCGGGTTCGTGCCCTACGAGAAGGAGGACCTCGACCAGTACGGCCTGGAGCTCCAGCTCGCGTTCGACAAGGACTGGTTCATGATCGCCGAGGTCGGCGAGGAGCCGGTCGCGATCGCCATCACGATCCCCGATCTCAACCAGGTGCTGCGCCGGATGAACGGCCGGCTGCTGCCGTTGGGCTGGTGGCGCTTCTTGCGCCGCTCCAAGAGCATGACGCGGGTGCGCGTCGGCTTCCTGGGGGTCAAGCCCAAGTTCCAGCACACGGGCGCGGCCGCCGCGCTGTACGTGGAGCACTTCGACACCTCAGCGCGCCACGCCCGGATCAAGGGCGGCGAGATGGGCTGGATCCTGGAGACCAACCGCGCCATGAACCGCGGGATGGAGGCCATGAACGGCCGGATCGTCAAGAAGTACCGCGTCTACGGGCGCGAGCTCTAGCGCGGCTGAACTTCAGGTTGCGCGTGCAATCAGGTTGCCGCGCGCGATAAGGTTGACCTAATGGCACGGTCCGACGAGCTCAAGGCCTCACCGCCGATGTTCGAGAGTCGGCTGCTGGATCGCTTCACGCGGGTCCACCCGTCGGTGCCGCCGCTGATCTTCGGCCCGGTCATCGCGGTCCTGCTCGTGACCGGCCTGGGCCGGATGAGCGCGCTGGCGGGCGTCCTGCTGCTGGTCGCCGGCTACGTCTTCTGGACGCTGTTCGAGTACTGGCTGCACCGCGTGGTCTTTCACTTCGAGCCGTACTCCAGCCCGCTGGGCATGCGGCTGCACTGGATGATCCACGGCGTCCACCACGACCACCCCAACGACCCGTTGCGCCTGGTCATGCCGCCGTCGGTGAGCGTGCCGCTGGGCGCGGTGGTGCTCGGCGCGTTCTGGCTGGTGCTGGGCTACGACGCGGCGCTGGTCTTCGGCGGCGGCTTTTTCGTGGGCTACTTGGCCTATGACATGCTCCACTACCACGTGCACCACCACACGCCACGCACGGCGCTGGGGCACAAGCTGCGCGAGTTGCACATGCGCCATCACTTCCAGGACGACGAGCGCGGCTTCGGCATCAGCGCCCCGTACTGGGATCGCGTGTTCGGCACCATGCACGTCCGGCGCAGCCGGTAACGTCTGTCCTTCGTGGTTGATGACGACGCTGAAGTCGACGCCGAGATCGTCGACGGCCTACCGGTCGTAGCGGAGCAGCCTGGAGCGGTCACGGCCGCGCCTGAGGCCCGCCTGCCCGTGCCCGCCGTGCAGGCCGCGGCACTGGCGGCGACCGGGTTCGCGGTCGGGGTGACGACCGCCGCCGTGGTCACGCGCCGGCGCCACCGCAAGGCCGCTCAGCGGCGGCGCAAGAAGGTCGGCGCGCTCGGGGAGATCGTGTCCTCGAACTCGTTCCTCGTCGACGTCCACCTCCTGCGCCGAGATTGAACACCGTCCTCGCGCGGGAGGTCGTGCGGCCGAACGGGCCGTTCCGGCTCGGGCGGGCGTCGATGGATGGGCTGCTGCGGCGCCGTGGCGACGGGCTGATCCGGCTGCTGCACGTCGAGTACGCACAGGTCGTGGTGGCCGTCGCGCAGCCGTCGC